>NZ_JBEXKG010000091.1:0-31289 GCF_040609555.1 Streptomyces sp. NPDC004658 | reverse complement strand
CCACGATGAACGGGACGTGGTGGTACCGGGCGAGCACGGCCGCGGCGGGGAAGGGGCGGGCGCCGGAGGAGCGCGGCAGCCACAGGTCGCGCAGCACGGTCAGCACCGGACCCTCGCCGCTGCGGTCGAGCCGGTACAGGCGCAGGTAGCCGCCCCGGCCGCCGACCACCACGTACGCCCGGCCGTCGTCGCCGCGCAGCGCGGTCATGCCCTTGGGGAAGTCGGGCAAGTCCTCGTGCAGGGCGATCAGTTCGCCGCTGTCGTGGTCGTAGGCGGCGATCTGCATGCCGTAGGTGACCACGCACATCGTGCCGTCGATCAGTGCGCAGTTCTCGGCCGTGTTGTCGAGCAGTTCGACGAACTGCCGCCTCGGCTTGTCCTCGCCGACGACCAGTTCCTTGACGCCGCCACCCCCGGTGACGCGCAGCCGGTCGCCGTCGACCAGCAGCCGCTTGGGGTAGCTCTCCAGTTCCGTCTCCCAGGAGACGCGACCGCTCTCGTCGTAGGCCGCGAGCCTGCCGGTACGGCAGCCCAACACCCGCCTCCCGTCCGGCAGATAGGCCGACGCCCAGGCGCTGGCGGGCAGCCCGTCGATGTGCAGCAGCTGCCGGCCGGTGGCCGCGTCGAACTCGAAGCCGCCGGCGTTGCAGGCCACCAGGACGCGGCCGTGGTCCGGCGAGACCGAGGCGGTGTGGACGATGCCGGGCAGGCGGGCCTCCCACACGGTGGTGCCGTCGGGGGTGAACCGGCGCACCGTGTCGGGCCAGAAGATCGCCACGCGGTCGTCGCCACACGGCTCGGCCCGGCGGGCGAAGCCCGGCGCGCCGTGGTACTCGTCGACCAGGTCCAGCCGGGCGTGTTCGCCGCGGGTGTCGAGGCGCACCACGGCGGTTCCGTCGTCGGTGGCGGCCAGGACGGTGGTGGGGTCACCGGGCAGCGGGCGCAGGTCCCACACGCACTGGCGGGAGTAGTCGAGCCGGTGCAGCATCTCGCCCTCCGGGGACAGCGCCGTGATCTCGCCGTCCTGGGTGAGGGTGTAGACGCGCCCCTCCTCGTCGATGGTGACGTCGATGATCTGGTGGCTGAAGCCGGTGACCCGCTTGCGGACGGTCAGTTCGGGGGTGGTGTTGTCGAACAGGAGCAGTTCCCCGTCGAAGCCGCCGATGTAGGCGGTGGCGAAGTCCGGTGAGAAGACGAGTCCTTCGACGTCGTTGCGGGCGAAGTGCATGCGCTGGTCGACCGTGCCGTCGAGCCCGATGGTGACCACGCCGTTGGAGACGTTGTGGGTGTCGCCGATGCCGGCGTCGCCGATGGCCCAGAAGCGGTGGTGCCGGGCGTCGTAGACGACGCGGTGCACGTTGGAGGTGTCGATGCGCACCGTGGTGGGGAACGACCACTCCTCCAGCGAGCCGAGGTGCACGCACCCGTGCCGGTCGGCGACGGCGTGTACGCCCGGGGCGTCGGTGCAGAACCATTCGAGCATGTCGTAGCCGTGGGGCCAGGGCACGATGCGCTCCACGGCGAAGGTCTCGACGTCCAGTACGGCGACCTGGAAGTACCCGTTGTCCACGTACGCCTTGCCGTTCCACACGCCGATGCCGCGCAGCATCGTGGGAGACGGCTGTTCGCCCTCCAGCAGCAGGGAGCGGTCTGCGGTGGTGCGGGCGTCCAGGCGGTCGGCCAGGCGCAGCGTGTCGGCGTGCCAGCGGCAGATGGTGCCGGTCTTGTCCCGGGTGATGATCCAGTCGCCGACGAGGGCGACGCCGTACACCGGGCAGCCGGCCGGGTCCTGCGCCACGGCGGGCAGACCGGACGACCGGCGCAGGGTCAGGTCGTGGTCGAGGCGGTGCAGGCCACCGCGGACGTCACAGGCCAAGAGCCCGCGGCCGGGCAGGCTGACGATCCGTGTGATCCGTTCGGGGATCTCCATGGTGAGACTCCACTCCTGTCGGACGGGCTGAAGCGGCAACAAGAAGTGAGCAAGGCAATGAGAAGCAAGAAAGAAGGCCGCGTCGGCGGGTTACGAGCCGGGCTGCGCGAACGTGGACGTGCCCCCCGGGGCTGGGGTGACCCGGCCCCAGGGGGCGATTCCTCACTGCGCTACAGGGTGAGGACGCATCAGATGTTGGCGCGGGTCACCCGGCGGACGAGCTTCGTCATGGGACTGCACCTCCTTCGCATTCTTACCTCGTGGCAGGGGAACTGACAGGGCGCCTCAGATGGCGGCGCGGGTCACGCGGCGGACGAGCTTCGTCATGAGGGGCACCCCCTTTCCTGAATCCGGGCTCCACGTGGCGTGGTGCCGAAGCGAAGTGCCGTCCATGGCCGGACGGGCGTTCCTGCCCCGACGCGTACCTTGTGGGCACCATGCAGGGGGCAAGTCTGTGAGGGACGCGGCGCGTCACGGCACCGCGCCGGGAGCGGCGGTCTCAGGCGACGCCCGCGGGGTGCAGCCCACCGTCACCGGCCGGGCGGATCACCTCGGCGTCGGCCGCGCCGCGCCGGGCCGCCCATACGGCGTCGGCCAGTTCCTCCAGCAGGGCCAGGACCGACGGATCGGTGAACCCCTGGTCCGTACGCGGCAGGGCTTCCGCGTCTCCGAGTGCGAGGGGCCGGTGGTCGATGAGGACCGCTCCGGAGCGTTCGAGGTTCACCCGCAGTCCCGGCTGGGCGTCCGCCGCACCGCGGGGCCCGGGTGAAGCACTCATCAGCGCCGTCGGCAGGCCGGTGAGGGCGCTGTCGCCCCAGGGCCGGGAGAGCCAGTCCAGGGCGTTCTTCAGGACACCTGGAGCGCCTCCGTTGTAGGAGGGGGTACTGATCACCAGGGCGTCCGCCGATCCGAGCAGCCGCCGCGCCCGTGCCACCGCGGCCGGGCCGTCGGCCGTGTCGAGGTCCTGGTCGTAATACGGCACAGTCCGCAGATCCAGCAGCGGCGTGCACACCTGTGCGCCCCGCCGCGCCAGCAGTCGCCCGATCGTCATGACGGCGGTGCTGTTCACAGAGCCGCGCCGCAGACTGCCCGACATCAGTACGATCCTGGTCACCCCGGTCTCCCTGTCCTTCGGACGGTTCCCCACCGGGCCCCGCCTTCCGATGACTTGAGAGTGCCGGAACGAGGTCCCGACGCGATCCCAATTCGATACCCGGGGACGTGGGACATGCAGACACCTGCCGCGGGCTGCGGTTCAGTCGCTCGACCGGTGGTTCATGAACCAGCGGGCACCGAAGTAGTGGGCCATCGTGAACGGGTGGCGCGGGTTGGCCAGGACCCGGCGGACAAACGGCGCGCGACCGCAGGACGGGGGACGGCAGGCTGCTGCCCGACCCCCGGGACAACGGGCAGGCGGCGGACGGGGCCGGCCGAGCCGTCAAGACGCCGCGCAGCTCTGCGCAGGCCTCCCCGACGGCCAGGGACCGGCGCGGCACGGTGAGCGGGACGGCGGACCACCGACGAGCGGCCGGAAGCCGGCACGGTCAGGAGCGCAGACGGCGGGCACTGCGACCGGCGGTGGGGAGTCCGCCTTCGTGCCGGAATGGTCACCGACTGGGCCACGGTGTCGGTGCGGCTGGTTCCGTACCCGTCGAGTCAGGCCTTGTGCGAGCCTCCGTGCGCGGCCTCACCGGTGTCGTTGGTGATGACGCCGGTGGAGGCGGTCCAGACGGTGTTGCCCGACTCGAAGCCCGCGTTGCCGAGCAGCTGCGCGGGGGTGCAGGTGCCGCCGCCACCGGTACCGGCGGTGAAGGCCGCGATGCCGTTGGCCCACTTGTCATCCACGGACCGCCGGGGAACATCGGGACGTCGCCAGGCGTTGAAGTGCGTGGCGCCGTCTGCCGCACGGCATCACACACGCAGTGCACGGGTCGAAGGCCCGGCCGCGTTCAGGGGTGGCCGGGTGATGACAGTCACCCGGGTTGTGGCGGTCACACGTGGGAAGATGAAACGCGTCCGACCAGGACCGCCCGGCCACGCCGCCCACATCGGCGTGTGCCGGTGACCGTGGCCGTCCCGACAGGAACACGCCAGAGCGCGCCTCGTCGCAACCATTGGCGACTTGCCGGACCCTGTGCCCGGCACTACCGTGGCCCAACTGCTTGCGGCCGAGTGTCCCGTGCGCCGCCGCACATTCCTACTGTTCGCGCCGCAGCCGTCGGCCGCGCCCCCGTGCAGGGGCGCGCGCCCCGCTGCGCGTGAGCACGAGCACAAGGACTCCTTTGAGCGTGACATCTCCGGGCTGGACGCGCGTGAACACCGAAGTGATCCACGCGAAGCTGGCCCGCCGCACCGGCGAGGACCGGCGTGTCGAAACCCCCGACGACCTGGTGGACCGGGTCGCCCGTACCCTCGCCGGTACCGAGCGCGCCCACCACCCGGCCGCCGAGGCGGACGAACGCGTACGGCACTGGACCGCCCGGTACCGCGCGCTGATGACGGAGAACCGCTTCTGGCCCTCGGGCCGCATCCTGAACAACGCCGGGACCGCGCAGGCGCAGCTCGCCTCGTGCTTCGTGCTCCCGCTCGCCGACGACTTCGCGTCCGTCTTCGACACCCTCACCACGGCCGCGGCCTGCCACCGCACCGGCGGCGGCACCGGTTTCGACCTGACACCGCTGCGTGAGCGCGGCGCGCCGATCTCCTCCGCCGAGGCGGCGGGCGCCAGTGGGCCGGTGTCGTGGCTGCGGCTCTTCGACGCGGAGACCTCGGTCGTCGCCCAGGGTGGCAAAATGCGCGGCGCGAACCTGGCGTCGATGTCCGTGTACCACCCGGACGTCAGGGAGTTCGTGGACGCGAAGCGGACCGTGGGGCGGCTGCACACCTTCAACCTCTCCGTCGCCGTGGACGACGCGTTCCTGCACGCGGTAGAGGCGAACCACGAGATCAACCTGGTAAGCCCGCTCACCGGTGAGGTCACCGAGCGGATCGCGGCGGCGGGCCTGTGGGAGCGGATTTGCACCAACGCCTGGCGCACCGGAGATCCCGGCGTGCTGTTCACCGACGCCATCAACCGCGCCAACCCGCTGGTGGACCGGCTCGGCCCGATCCGCACCACCAACCCCTGCGGGGAGCAGACTCTCTACCCCTACGAGGCGAGTACCCTCGGCTCGCTCAACCTGACCGCGTTCCTGCGGCCCGATCACCGGAGCGTGGACGTCACCCTGCTGGCCGAGACCGTCCGGGACGCCGTACGGCTATTGGACAGCAGCATCGACGCCTCCCATTACCCGTGCACACGCATCGGTGAGGCGTCCCGCGCCAACCGCCGACTGGGCCTCGGCGTCATGGGGTACGCCGACCTGCTCGTCGGCATGGGGATCGCCTACGACTCCGACGCGGCGCTGGACCTCGTGGACCTGATCGGTGCGACGATCCGGGACGCGGCGTGGGAGGCGAGCGAGCAACTGGCCGTGGAGCGGGGCCCCTACCCGAACTGGACGCCCGCTCATCGGCCGTTGCCGGTGCGCAATTGCGCCGTCACCACCATCGCGCCGACCGGGACCATTTCGATGGTGGCCGGCTGTTCCAGTGGCGTCGAGCCGCGCTTCGCGCCCGTCTGGAACAAGGACGTTATGCGCCCGGACGGCATCACGCACGCCGACGAGGACCTGCTCGCCGCGCTGCGACGGCACGGGGGCCTGGACCGCCAGGCCGCGCTGGACCTGCTTCGGCACAAGCCCCTGCACGAACTTCCGCTGCCTGCGGAGGTGTCGAGGGCGTTCCGGTACGCACACTCCATCGCGCCGTCCTGGCATGTGCGCACGGTGGCCCGTTGGCAGCGGTATACGGACAACGCCGTCTCCAAGACGGTGAACCTGCCGTACGACTGCACACCCGCCGACGTCTCGGCCGCCTTCCTGGAGGCGTGGCGGCTCGGCTGCAAGGGGCTGTCCGTCTACCGCGAGGGCTCCCGCACGCGCGACCTGCTGACAGCAAAAGGCGCGGGTCGGCAGGCGGACGCCGACGCCGACCCGTTCCCAGAGCAACGGATCGAACCCGAACCGCCGCGTCAGAGCAAGCAGTTGGCGGATCTGCTGCGGTAAAAGGCAACTTGCGCACACCGACCCAGAGCAGGTTGAGACGGTCCAGCGCCGTGCGCCGCCGCTCCTGCGAGGCAGGCCCGCCGAGGAAGGCGTCGTCCGGATCGTCGCCGGTGCGCCCGGCACCGGTCCGGCTCGGGCCGGCCGAGTTCAGCCCAGGCGCACCGGCAGCGCCGTCACCCCGTTCACCGCCGGCGACACCACGTACTCCAGCTCCTCGGGGGAGACCCCGAGGCTCAACCTCGGGTGACGCCGGAAGAGTTCGCGCAGGGCGATGCTTCCCTCCAGGCGGGCCAGCGGCGCGCCGATGCAGAAGTGGGGGCCGGCACCGAACGCCAGGTGTCCCCTGTGGGAGCGTGTGATGTCGAACCCGGCTTCCGGTCCCGCCGTACCGTGCCGGTCGGAGGCGGCGAGCAGCACGATGACGGGCTCGCCCTTGCGGACCGTGGTCCCGAGTATCTCGGTGTCCTGGACCGCGAACCGCATGTAGAGGTTGCGCAGGGGACCGTCCCAGACGAGACCGGCCTCCAGCGCGGCGGCCCAGTCGTGCTCTCCCTCGCGCAGCAGGTCGAGCTGGTCGGGGTGGGTCAGCAGCGCGTGGACGGTGTTGGTGAGGGCGTTGAGCACCGTCTCGTGGCCGGCGATCAGCACGAGCTGAAGGGTGTCGATCAACTCCTTTTCGGTCAGTCGGTCGTCGCCCTTGCTGCCACCGGGCTGATCCGTGCCGCCCTCACCCATGCCGATCCCGTCCGTGGTGCGCACGAGATCGCTGGTCAGGTCGTCGCCGGGCGCCACACGCTTGGCGGCGACGAGCAGACGCAGGTCCTCGTGCAGCCCCAGGGCCGCCGCGTGACGCTCGGTGTCGGAGGCGGCGAGGTCGAGCATGTTCGCGTAGTGGTCGCGCAGGGAGATCTGCCGTTCTTCGCCGGTGATGCCGAAGAGTTCGCAGATGATGCGCAGCGCCAGCGGGTAGGCGAAGCGCTCCTTGAGGTCCACGGTGGCGTCCGGCGCCGAGTCGGCCGCCACCGACAGCTCGTCCAGCAGCTCGCGGGTCAACAGCTCGATGCGCGGGGCGAGCGCGGCGACGCGGCGGGGCGTGAACGCCGGGATCACCGCGCGCCGCAGCCGCCGGTGGTCGGCTCCGTCGGCGAAGAGCATCGACTCGCCCACTATGAAGGGCAGCAGCGGCCAGCCATCGGGAAGCTCGCCGCGCTGAAGGGCGCCCCAGTACGCGGGGCTCTTCACCAGGTGGGGGTGGTGCTCCAGCACGATCCGGGAGGCCTCGTGGGTGGTGGCGGCCCAGGTGCGTACGCCGCCCGGCAGGCTGACGGGCACCAGCGGGCCGTACCGGCGGAGCAGGCTGCCCTCGGCGTGGGTGGGCAGGGTGGGGTCGAGCGGGCCTACCGGCTCGTCCAGGGTGAGGCCGCTGCCTCCGGCAAACATGCTCATGATCGTGTTCCTGCTCCTTCGGTCGGGGTCCATCCCGGCCCGGTCCCCGGACGGAGGCACCGGGGCGGTGCGCTCGGACAGTCGCGGGCAGAATGCCGCTCAAGCCGCCGGTGCGGCGGGTGGCTCAGGCGGTGATCCCACTGGGCGGCCGGCGAGATGAAGTCGGAGATCAAGCGCAGCGCCTCGGCGGAGGCGTCCGGGTAGCGGAGCACGGCCCGGGCGGGCCCGTCGTGCAGCCGGTACAGGGCGAGGTCGGCGTCCGTGGCGAGGGCGCCATGGTCCCGTAGCCAGTTGTGCGTGCGCGCGAAGGTGGACGGGTGGTGGGGGTGCGTGCCGGGCGCGGGCGGAACGGGGGACGGCAGGTCGAAGGGCCAGTGCTGGAGGTCCGCGGTGTACCGTGCGGGCAGGACGACGGTCATGAGCACCACCAATCACGGGGTCCGGCGGGCGGGTCGTGGCCCGGGTGGACCGTCCCCGGAGCTGGAGACCGTCCGCAGTAATCACGTGAGTGCATGGGGCGAAGGTTCACGGACGTACGTGAGCAGGTGCAGAGTCGGCCGTCTCGCGGCTGGCCAATCCGATCGGCTCCCTCTGGCCTCCGTCATGGAAGAGGGCCGACGGAGGGGCGCCGATGACGAGCGGCGCCGTGCTCGTGCGGATCGCGGGCGGCCGGCCGCACCGTGAGTGAACCGCCCGCGCCGCGGACCTGCTGAGCCGCACCCGGTCGGAGGCCGAGGGCTCTACGCCCGCGGCGCTGATCGACGGGGCGCCGGGTTCGTCGGCGGCCGAATCACCGGTGGCGTGGTGCCGTCGGTCCACTGCCGGGCGGCAGTGCCGTTTCCTGAGGCGTACGCTGCCCGCCCGGCCGCTCAGCCGTCCTCAGTCCGTCGCCTGCCGCGAGGCCAGACCGACGTCCTCGATGTCCAACTGGGCAACCAGGTGCCGCAGTACGGTGTCGTCGATGCGCCGTTCGTCGCGCAGGCGGACTAGGGCGACACGCTTGGTGGCGATGAGCGCCTGGCGCAGCCGCCGGTATTCCTGCTCCTCACGGAGCGCCGGATGCTCCTCGTCGCCGTCGGCGCGGGCCCGGATGAACGCCAGGTGCTTCTCGTACTCGACGCGCAGCCGGTCAGCCACGTCATCGCCGACGCCGAGTTCGTCGGCGAGCCGGGGCAGGGCGGCCAGCGCCTCCTGGGTGGCGGTGCTCTCCGCGAGCCGGCGCTCCCGCTCGACCGAGGTGTCTTGAGGCAACCGCGCCCAGCGGACCACTGCGGGCAGCACCAGTCCCTGGAGCAGGGTCAGCACGATCACCCCGCCGGTGACGAAAACGATGACGTTCCGGTCAGGGAAGGGCGCTCCGGAGTCGAGTTGGAGCGGCACGGCGAGCGCGGCGGCCAACGAGACCGCGCCGCGGAACCCGCACAGGCCGCTGACCACACGGGAGCGGTTGCTGACCCGGAGCAGGAGTTGGCGGGGTCGGCGGTCAAGGGCGCGGATGAGGTAGGCGCTGCCGAAGAGGTGGGCGAGCCGGGCGGCGATCAGCACGACGGTCACGGCGACGGCCGTGAGCGCCGCGCGGGGCAGATCCGCGGCGGACAACGTCCGTACCGAGGAGTGGAGTTCGAGTCCGACGAGGACGAACAGCGAGCCGTTGAGCAGATACGTGGCCACCGTCCAGAACGCGTTGGCCTGCAGACGCATGTCTGCGCGGACCACGCGCGGCGCGACCTGGCTCATGATCAGCCCGCAGACGACGACCGCGACGACGCCGGACGCGCCGATCTCCTGGGCGATCAGGTAGGTGGTGAACGGGACCAGCAGCATGAGCACTTGGCCGTGCAGCGGTTCGTCCTTGATACGCCGGCGCACCCACACTGCGATCCCGGCGACGGCCGCGCCGACCAGCGCGCCGCCCAGATAGGCACGCACGAACAGCCAGGTGATGTGCAGCGCCTCCAGGTGTTCCCGGCCGACGGTGATACCGACGGCGACGCCGTACACGACGAGTGCGGTGCCGTCGTTGACCAGGCTCTCGGCGCGCAGCACGGTGACCTGGCCACGCGGCAGCAGTCGGCCGACGATGCTCACGGCGGTGGCGTCGGTCGGGGCGACGGCGGCGCCGAGCACCCAGGCCGGCCCCCAGGGCAGGCCGAGGGCGTGCGCGGTAACCGCGACGATGGCGGCGGTGGCGATGACGAGGGTGGTGCTGAGCAGCACGATGCCGCGCAGGTTGACCCTGATCTCGCGCAGCGAGGTGTTCAGGCTCTCCCAGTACAGCAGGACCGGCAGGAACAGCAGCAGCACGACCTCGGAGGGCAGGTGCACCTGACGCAGCGCGGGCACGAAGCCGAGCAGCATACCGGCGGCGAGCAGCAGGACGGGCGGGGCGATCCGGAACCGTTTGGCGCCGACGTTGCCGAGCAGGGCCGCGAATCCGAGCAGTACGACGAGTTCGAGACCGAGCACGGTGGACTCCGAGGTCGGCGGCGGGACGGGGTCTTCTGCCCGCTCGGGCAGGATTCCCACCGTACGGCATGCCCGCCGACCGGGCGCGCACCGGCGGGAACGGCCCGGGCGCCAGGCGCTGGGCACGTCGCCGCAGACGAACGCCGGGACGCGGGAACTGACGCCCACCGTGGGGCGCGTCCGCTCGCTGAGGGTCCTCCGTGGCCGCCGGTCACGGCGGGGCGGTCCAGCCCGCTTCCGGGCGGGTCAGCCTGAAGAGTATCCAGGGTGACCGACGCGAGGACGATCGCGGCGAGCAGCAGCGGCAGCGCCGCGTGGCCGTGCAGGACGGCGACGGCGCCGGTCACGGCGCTCGCGAAGACGCACGCGGTGAACAGCAGGTGCCGTCCTGTCCGGCCGGCCGGGCCGCCGGAAACCGTGCCGATGATGGTCAGGGGCGGCACGGTGTGGTCAGCTCGGGCGCGGCGAGGGCGCGGGAGGTGGCGTTCTGGTGGTCCATCGGGGTGCCGAGCAGTACATCGTCGGCGACGGCGTGCACTGGTCGGAGATCGCCGCGAGGACGGAGGAGGCGACGAGGAGCAGGGTCTCCCGGACCGGCGCGCGGTGCATCACGCGGCCCCGTGGGTGGGTGAGTGCGCGCGATGCGTCCGCCGCGGAAGGCCCCGGCGGCGAGAAAAACTCCGCGATCCGAGGAGTCGCGGACGCCGATCAGGGCGAATCCCGGAGAAGACGACGTCTCCGGTGATGTCCGTGGTGAAGGTGCGCCCGAGCATGAGGTGGCCAGGTCCGTGGCCTCGCTCATCGTCAGCATCACCGGGGCAGTGAACCGCGCCGGTCGCCGGGGGGCGCCGCACTCCCCCCGTTACTTCACGTGACCGCGCCCCCGGCGCGTTCACGCCGCGAAAGGTGAAGGATGTCACCCTCCGGCAACTGCCTGACCAGCGGCTTGTCCACCGAGCGGATCTGACCAACTCGCCGGTAAGCAGGCTCTTTCGTGGTCACATGATCGCCGAGCGCACGGACGATGACGCGCCGTGCCCTCTCCCCTCGCCCGCGATCACGCATCACGTCCTGAGGAGAACCAAGGTGAGAAGAACCGTTACGACGCTGGCGGTCGCGCTGCTGACTGCCATCGGGTCGGCGCTGGCGCCGCCCGCGTCGGCCGCCCCCGCACGGACGCCCACCGGGGCTGCGGCCGGCATCGTCTGGGGGCCGTGCAGCGATTTCGCGCTCGCCCAGGCGGGCGCGCAGTGCGGCACGCTGGACGTGCCGGTGGACCACGCCGACCCGAGCGGGCCGAAGCTCAGGCTCGCCCTTTCGCGCGTCGCGCACACCTCCGCCGAACGCGACTACCAAGGCGCGGTCCTCTTCGCCCCGAATCCGCTCGGCGGCTCCGGCTACACCTCACCGCTGCTGGCGTCCCGGCTGCCGGGCGGCGCGGCAGGCACCTACGACTGGATCGGCTTCGCCCGCCGGGGACTCGCTCCGAGCGTCCCGGCCCTGTCCTGCGACCCGGACTACATGGACTTCGACCGGCCGGACTACGTGCCGTCCGCCCCGGCCGACGAGGTCGTCTGGCGCAACCGGGCCGCCGGGTACGCGGCCGACTGCGCCGCCTCCCACCCCGGCGGACTCCTCGACCACATGAAGACCACCGACACGGTCGCCGACATGGAGTCCGTCCGCCAGGCCCTCGGCCTCGACCGGATCTCGCTGTACGCGCAGTCGTACGGCACCCGCGTCGCGCACGTGTACAGCACGCTGTACCCGGAACGGGTGCGGCGGATGGTGCTCGACAGCAACGTCGACCCGCGCCGCGACTGGTACCACGCCAACGGCTTCGACCAAGCCGTCCCGCTGGAGAAGAACCTGCACCGCTGGTTCGACTGGCTGGCCGGGCACGACGCGTCGTACCACCTGGGGACGACCCGCGCCGAGGTCGCACGAGTCTGGGACGCGCAGCTCGCGCGGGTGCGGACACAGCCGGCGGCCGGGGTGATCGGGCCGGACGAGTGGATCGACGTCTTCCTGGTGGCCTCCTACTTCCAGCAGACCTGGCCGCTGCTCGGCTCGGCGTTCTCGGGCTGGGTGAACTCCGGCGACGGCGAGACGTTGAAGGCGCTGTTCACGCAGCTCAGCCAGCGCGGCAACGACAACACGTACGCCGCACTTCTCGCGGAGATCTGCACCGACGGTCCCTACCCGGCCGACTGGGCGACCTGGCGGCGCGACTCCGAGGCTACGCACGCCGACGCCCCGGACACCACGTGGGGCAACACCTGGTTCAACGCGCCCTGCCTGACCTGGCCGGCCCGCCCCGGCACCCCGGTGACCGTGGACGGCACGCGGGTGGCCTCCGCCCTGCTGGTGGACGGCACCGCTGACGCGGCGACCCCCTTCGCGGGCAGCCTCGAAGTGCGGGCGCGCTACCCGCACTCGGCGCTCGTGGCGGTCGACGGCGGCGTGGACCACGGCGGCACCCCGTCCGGGAACCCTTGCGTGGACGGCGCCATCGCGCGCTACCTCGCGGATGGAACCCTTCCCACCCGCAGGCCCGGCCGCCAAGCGGACCAGACCTGTGCCCCGCTTCCGGACCCGGAGCCGCTGGGCTGATCACGCTCCGTGAAGGCCTGCGCCCCGTACGGCGTCTGCCGTACGGGGCGCAGAGGTGTCGCCCTCGTGCGGGGTCAGTGCTTCGCCTCAGTGAGGAAGAGCCCGTCGATGATGAGGGGGAAGCCGCAAGCCGCCCCGTAGCGGCGCAACGCCGAACGGGGGGATGGTGAAAGGGCTCTGGTGACTCCGTCGCGGTCCACGGGCGCGTTTGCGCACTCCGCTGGAGCTGGAGGCCAGTTGGTCCGGGGTGGGGGCTTCGGCGCGGTCCAGTACCCGGACGGGGCGGGGACGGTGGTGAGCCTCGACTGACCGGTGGGTGAGGGTGTGAAGTGACGCGCCACGGTGTGGCGTGCGCCCGACGGCACACGCCACACCGCATCAGGCGCGGCGCGTACGATCCGTCACGCGTCCGGCGCCACCATCTGCGGGAGCACCTTCTCGAACTTCGCCGCGAACTCCACGGTCGGCATCACCTGGCCGCGCGGGAACGCCAGCTCAGCCAGGGTGAAGCCGTACTGTGCCGCGTGCAGACGCTGGTTCGGGGTGCCGTGGTGGCTCGCCGCCGCGAAGGAGCAGTCGCCGAGTTGGAAGAAGACCTTCTGGAAGTCCCGCACCCGGTCCCACTTGTAATGAGCGCCGCGCACGTGGGTGAGGTAGTAGCCGGCGAAGGAGTCCGCCATCAGTTCGGTGCGCCGGCTGGCCTCCGGGCCGGTGAGGTCGGTCTCGAACAGGTCCCGCTGGTACTGCACGTGGTGACCGTACTCGTGGGCGAGGATCGACGCCGGCGCCACGTCGTCGAGACCGACCGCCTTGTAGCCCTCCAGCACCCCGTCACCCATGATGATCTCCGGCGGGATGGTCCGGTCGGTCAGGTCGAGGCCGTCCATGGCGAAGGCGTTGAAGGTGAAGTACGGGTGCTGGCCGTGGTCGAACTTGTCCTGGTCCGCGATGGTGGCGACGGCCTCGCCGAGCTTCTTCGCGGCCTCCTCAGGCACGCCGAAGGCCTCCTGGAAGACCCGCTGGACACCGGCCGGGTCGAGCAGCACGTCGGGGTGCATGGCGACCACGTCTATTCGGGACGCGTCGATGTCCCAGAACCTGCCCAGGTCCCCGAAGGTCCGGTTCACTACCTTGGTGAACTCACCCTGAGCGCCGAACTGCTTGCTGTGCGCGTCCGGGTACAGCACGCTGTCGAGCAGCACCACCTGGAGGAACAGGTCGGCATCGTTCTGGTCGGACCGCGTCCAGTCGGAGCGTGAGGCGGCCAGCCAGTCCCGCACGGGCGTGGAGGTCGTGCACTGGTAGGCCGACGGATCGATCGCGTCGGCGGTGTCCTGGTCCTCGGCCAGTCGCTTCTGCAACTGCGCGGCGGGGGACGAGGCGGGAACGGCCTCCGCCTGGAACTTGTCCAGCAGGGTCTCGGCCTGCGCCAGTGACGTGCCGTCGGCGGTCGCGGCCTGCGCCTGAACGGGTAGGGCCAGCAGTCCGGCGGTCATGACCAGCACGGTGGCCGCCGTGCGCAGCCTTATGGATCTCTTCATGACGTCCCTACTGAGGTCGTGAGTTCGCGGTGCGCATACTCTTCACTGCCGGATCGGGACGGCGCGACGCCTTGCGCTGGCGGAAATCGGCATGTCAGGAACTCGACGGAGCGGCTGGGCCACCAAACCCCGGGGCAGGACCTCCGATTGCCGAGCAGAAAACCCCACTCGGTCAGAAAGCTCCAGACCGGCAGGTGAGGACGTCTGTCTGAGAGGACGTCACACAGATGACACAGAAGTCGGGTCCGCCGCGCCACCCGTCCCACCGGACCGTCGTCACCGCGGGCAAGGAAATCCAGTCGAGCCACACGCCGGTCTTCGGCACTACCCGGCGGCGGTGTCCGCCTCGTCCTGCGCGCCTGCCGGGGGCTTCGGAAGCGGAACACCAGCGCAGCGCCCACGAACCAACAGCGCCACCGCGATACTCAGAGACCGCCCTGGGCGGCCGGCCTTCGGCTGCATCTGCTCCACGGTCCCCCTGAGGCTTGTCACTGACGGTGGTCCCTCAAGGTCAGCCACACCAACTCCGTCGCGCCGAGCCCTCCCCGCGAGCGGCCCGCGTGCCACGAAGAAGAGGGTTCGGCGGGTACTGACTCTCGGTCACAGTCGAGGGGCTGGAGGGTGATCAGTAGACCGTCAGCGTTTCGGAAGAGCTCCTGTCTACGCTCGCACAGCGTGCCGGCACCTCCGCTTCCGAGTGCGGTGAACGGCCGCGATCCCACACCTTCCGTATCAGGAACCGCCAGATGACTACGACCACCCTCACCGTCGCGGCGCCGGCCGCGGTCGACCCGCCGACGCAGTTTTTCCGGACCCTGGTGGCGGAGCACGAGAAGACGCTCCTCGCCTACGCGGAGAAGCTGCTCAACGACCGCCACACGGCCGAGGACATCGTCCAGGAAACCCTGATCCGCGCCTGGCCCCACGCCGAACGCCTCTACAGCACCGACGGCTCGGTGCGCGGCTGGCTCCTCACCGTCACCCGCAACCTCGTCATCGACCGCATGCGCACCGCCACCGCCCGCCGCGAAACCGTAGGCGCCGAGGGCCGCGACGCCAGCCTTCCCGACCACGCCGACGCGGTCCTCGCCTCCGTCGACACAGCAACACTCCTACGGCAGCTCTCGCCAGAGCACCGGGAGGTACTGCTGCACACCTACGTGTGCGACCGGACCGTGCAGGAGACCGCCCGCATCCTGGGAATCCCCACCGGAACCGTGAAGTCTCGGCAGCACTACGCCCTGACCAGCCTGCGCACCAAGGCCCGCGGCAGCGCGCGAACCCACCAGGCCTGACATCGATGTCCGGGTCGGCCCGCCCGAACGGTCTCACCGGCAAGCGGTCGGACGCCCAGTCCCGACCGGGTAGCGGAACGTACTGGTGATGGCGTCGAAGAGGTCGTAAACACCCTCCTTCATGGGCACGTTGGGACTGGCCAGCGTCACCACGAAGTAGCTCCCGGGAGTGCCTGGCACCGGCATCATCGTGTGCATCGTCAACAGCCGCGCGTCCGGGTCGCCGGGCACCAGGGGCACCTCAGTCGCGGTGATGCGCACCACTCGTCCCACCCGGGGCACGTCCGCGCAGGCGACGACACGGTCCTCCGGCGGGCCTCCCGCACCCACGCCGAGCCGGGCGGAGAGCGCGGAGAGCACCACCGGCTGCTCTTGGGGGGCGGTCACTCGGAAGACGGCTCCGTAGGCCATGAACAGGCCGTACGCGGAGCGTGAGGCCGTGCCGACGGCGAGCAGGTCGCCGTGCGCGCGGGCCGTGCGGACCACCGTCTCGCCCAGCCAGAACATCCCGACGATGCGCGCCCGTTCGCCCGGGTCGTCGGTTTCCGCCAGCACGCGGTCCCTGGAGCGGGCGAGAGCCGTGCCGGCCGCGTCGACCGGACCCCACGTGTCCGGAATGTCGAGCAGGAAGTGCTCCCCCGCCCCGGCCCTGCACGGCCCTTCAGGACGGCCGATGTCCAACGCCACCACGACAGCCTGCCTCCGTTTCGCCGGACCTGACGGTTTTCCTGTTCCACAAAGCACACGACGCGGACCTGTCCCGATGTTCACTGTCCATCCGGCGCGCCGAGCCCCGTACCCATTCTTGACTTACTTGTCGTGAACGAACGTCCCGCAACCGGCATCCAAGGTTGACCAGTCGCGCAGGGCCGGGGAAGTGTCCGGCCGTCTGGTCGCAACCTTCTGCACCCCGGACCGTGTCAGGGGCGCCGGGCTTGGCAACCGCTTTTCCTCGTAGCAGCTGTGCACGAGGATGAACGCCGCCACAGAACCCGTCGGTGCGCTGAACGCCATCATCGCCGAGTGTTCTCGCTGACCCAGTCCTTCGACATGGACGGCCCACAGCGCGGCTGGCGCACACGAAACCGCTCCTCTGCCCGACCGGGACGGGCTGGGCCACGCCTTCTGTCACGACCGGGCCCACCACGACCCCGGCGCGGATGCGCTGGACGGGCGGCCCCAAGGGTGTCCAGGAAGGTGCATGGCCTCGGTGGTGCTTCACCGCCGTGCCAGTCGGGTGGAAACCGCGCCCGGGTCCATGTAGAGCTGTCCGTCCGGTACGGCAGCGGCTGTCTCGCGCGCCCAGTGCACGGCCAGGGCGGTCGTACGGACGCTGCCCGCCATGCCGCCGATCACGCTGATGACGACGGCGGCGGTGTGCGGGGCGGTCAGCAGGGCACGAACCGGGCGAGTTCGGCCTGCCGTCCGGTGAAGTAGGCCAGTCGGGGCCTGAATGGACGCCGAGGTCGTCGGCGAGCTGGGAGCGGACGGTGCGGTACACGTCCAGTGCCTCGGCCTGATGGCCGGTGGCGGCGAGGACCAGAATGAGCCGGGCCTGCAGCGCCTCGTCGAGCAGGTGCTGCGCGGCGGCCTGACGGAGCGTCACCAGGACACCGGCGCTCTGCTCCCGCCCGGCCCGGAGGGCGAGCTCGGCGGCATTCTTTGCGGTGGGCCAGGTGCTCGCCGTCCACGGCGGTGAAGACGGGCTGGGCTCGCACCCGGGCGGGATCCCCCCGAGGTGGTGGCCTGCGCCACAGGTGCCGGTACTCCACGCGCAGCCAGGTGGCCCCGGCGGGCAGGCCACGCGCGTGACGGCAGGGCAGCGGGTCCAGTGAGTCGCGGTCGGCGCCGAAGCGGTAGCCGCCGACGTCGCCCCCCAGGTACCGGGCGAAGGAGCGCGCGGGCAGTCCGGGTTCCAGCAGCCGGCGCAGCCGCCTATGTGGTGGTGCACCACGTGCCGCTGTCCGGGGACTGTCCTGCCAGACCGCGCCGACGATCTTGTGGACGGCGGCGGTTTGCCCGCCTTGGGCGAGGAGCGGCGCGAGCTGACCGGGCCGCTTGCCGCGCCGAGCACCGGCTCCTCGGCGCCACACCCCGCGCACATGACGGGCGTACCGTCCCTTCCACGGACGCCCGGGCCGGGGCGTCCGGCCTGATCATGCGCTGTTCCCGAGCATTCCCGACCTTCTCGGAGGCCTGATGCCGACCGGGTATCACAGCGGTCGGAAAGGGTCTTGGACGCCGGTGCGGCCGGGGACGCAGGCTGTTCACCGAAGCCACCGAGCGAACCGAGACAGGAGTCACCACCATGAAGGTTTTCCTCACCGGCGGGTCCGGATACATCGGCCGGGCAACGATCAGCGCCCTGGTGAAGCACGGGCACACCGTCCAGGCTCTGGCACGCAGCGAGTACTCCGCCGAGGCCGTCCGCTCCGTGGGGGCGACGCCGGTCCGGGGTGGTCTGGGCGACCTCGGCGTGCTGAACGCCGCCGCCGCCGACGCGGAGGCGGTCATCCACCTCGCGCAGGCCGAGACCGGTGAGGAGGACCTCGCCGCGGCCACCGCCATGCAGGACGGCATCGGCTCCGGTGCCTACGTCCACACCGGCGGTACCTGGGTGTACGGCGACACGAACGGCGTCGTGGACGAGACCGCACCGGAGAACCCGCCGGCGCTGGTCGCGTGGCGCAAGCCGGTCGAGGACGCGGTGCTGGCCCGCGCCGCGCAGGGCGGTCGTCCGGTGCTGGTGCAGCCGGGCCTGCTGTACGGCGGGGAGAACCGCCTGATCGACATCTTCTACACTCAGCCCGGCAAGGAAGCGGGCGCCATCCCCTACATCGGCGACGGCTCCGCGCACTGGGCTCTGGTGCACATCGACGACATCGCGGAGCTGTACGTGGCCGCCCTGAAGGCCAGGCCCGGTGCGGTGTACGTCGGTGTGGGCGGCGTCAACCCGACCGCCAAGGACGTCTCCCTGGCCGTCGCCGAGTCCGTCGGTCTGGAGGGCAAGGTCGTCTCCATCACGCTGGAGCGGGCGCAGCAGCAGATGGGGCCGATCGCGGACGCCTTCGCCCTGGACCAGCAGCTCACCCCGGCGCGTGCCGAGGCGGAGCTGGGCTGGAAGCCGAAGTTCACCGACCCGCTCGGCGTGATCGCCCGCGGCGAGTGATCGGGTGCCGGACACAGTGGTGGGCGGAGAACGCCCACCACTGTGTCCCGGGCAGTGGATATGACCCCCTCCTCGGCCGTCAGGCGGACAGCCGAGGCCAATCGTTCGCAGGGCGTTCCGGCGCGGCCGGCGGCCGTCCGTCCCCCAGAGAGTGAGTGGTGAGTACGGATGGATCTTGACCTGCGGAAGCTCAGGTATTTCACGGCAGTGGCCGAGGAACTCCACTTCGGACGCGCTGCCGAACGGCTGCACATCGCGCAGCCGGTGCTGTCCCGGCAGATCCGCAGTCTGGAGAACGACCTGGGTGCGGAGCTCTTCGACCGCGACCGGCGCGGCACGCTGCTGACCCGGGCCGGGGAGCAACTGCTGGAGGACGCCGTCCCACTGCTCGCCTCGGCCCAGGCGCTGCTCCGGCGGGTGAAGACGGCGGCGCAGGGAACGCCGACACTCACCATCGGCTTCATGCCCGGCATCACGCTCACCCCGGCCACGGCCCTCTTCACCACTCGCCACCCCGACGTGAACGTACGTCTGTTGCGGACCAGTTGGGACGACCAGGTGGAGGTGCTGCTGGACGGACGAGCCGACGTGAGCGTGGTGCGGCTGCCGATCGACGGGCACGGTCTCCAGGTGCGGTCGCTGTTCCAGGAGCCGCGGGTGGTGGTGCTGCCGGCCGGGCACCGGTTGGCGGACCGGGCGTCGGTGACCATCGCGGACCTGGCTTCGGAGCATCTGCTCCAGGATCCGGACGCGGTGCCGGAGTGGCGGGACGTCGCAGAGGAACTGCGCGGCAGGACGCGACCCGAGGTGCCGGTGATCCACCAGGTGGAGGAGAAGCTGGAACTGGTGGCGGCCGGGGCGGGGATCGCCGTGATCCCGTTGTCCACCGCGAACTTTTACACCCGGCCGGACGTGGTGCCGCTGCCGGTGGAGGACATCGGCCCCAACGAGGTGGCGCTCGCCTGGGTGGCGTCCCGGCGCTCGCCGATCCTGCACGACTTCGCCGAGGCGGCGGAGACGCTGGGGCAACAGTAGGTCAGCGGCGAGGAAGCGGCTTCGGTGAACCCGACACGCGCCCGGATTCGTGTAGGGGACGGGATCCGTGCGGTCGCTTTCCACCACGGCCGGTGGGCACTCCACCCTTCCGTCATTTGGAATTGCTTCCGCAAAGTAAATTCCCTCATATCCAGCCCTGCCGGGCCGCCTGCAGACCAAGCTGGAACCGGGTCTGCGCGCCGAGGAGTTCCTGGAGCCGGCTGATCCGTCGGGCGACCGTCCGCTCGCTCACCCCGAACTCGCGGGCGATCGCCTCGTCGGTGAGCCCGGCGGCCAGATAGGTGAGCAACTGCTTGCTCTCGCGCGAGGTGCCGTCATCGGCGGGCGAGGCGGCGGTGATCGGCACCGCCATCCGCCAGAACGCGTCGAAGAACCCCACCAGCCCGGTCAGGAAGGGCGAGTCGTGCACGACGACGGCCGCGACCCGGGGTCTGCCGTCGGCCGGCGAGCGCCGGGCGGCGACCAGCGCCCACCGGTCGTCCACGATGGTCAGGTTCATCGGCACGTGCGCGAACACCCGCGCCTTCTCCCCCGCCTCCACGCATCGCTGCACCATGTGCAGGGCGTTCAGGTCCTCAAGCACGTGGGCGCCATAGATGACCTCGTAGCGCACCCCACGGGCGAGGGCGTCGAAGAGGCCGTCGACGATCTGGTGGCCCTCGGTGGAGAGGTTGCCGAGCGTCATGGCACGCACCCGCTCGCGGGCGTCGCCCTGGATACCGTTGAGGACCATGCGGCCCGCCTCGTGCGAGGGCAGCAGTTCGAAGTCGATGCGGCGGCCGGAGCGGCGGGCCCACAACTGCGAGAGGATCTCGGCACTCTCCCGCGCCAGCGCCGCCTCCCGCGAGCGCCGTTCGGCCAGCGCTTCCAAGGCGAGTCGGGGCGGCACGGGCACGATCCCGTCGGCGCGCAGGCGCACCAGCCCCGCCGACTCCAGCTCCGCCAGCACCTGGTTCAGTCCCGCCTCGTCGAGCATGCGGCGTGAGCCCAGTTCGGCGGCCGGGCACTCGCCGGTCTCCATGAGGTCGAGGTAGGACAGCTCCGCCGCCTCGGACAGTCCGAGCGCGCGCAGCGGCTCCAGGGGCGTCATTTCCACTCCCGCTTCCGTGATCAGAGTGCCGGCAAGGGCATTTGCTGCTAGCTGGCACGCAAATCCCGGCAACCGTGGGCCTTTCCGTTTGGATGGGACAAGAATAATGCGAAATCGCTGACAAGTGGCTGTCCGGAGCGGCCTGTTGTCGGCCGTCCGCTGGCCCGGCTTCCGCTCACCAAGGAGAGCATCATGAAGACCCGCGCCGTCACCGCCACCGCTCGCCACCGGCGCCTCGGCCGCCACCATGCCGACCGTGACCTGCCCCTCCGCCTCGTGCAGGATCACGGCGGCCGACCTCGGCAACGCTCTCCGGGTCGCCACCGACAACGCCGGCCACATCTACCACACGTACTGCGACGGCAGAGTGGTGGAGGTGACCACGGCCACCGGGGCGGTGCGCACCGTCGCGCAGGGCTCGGCAACCCGCGGGGCATCGCCGCCGACGGCGCCGGCCACGTCTACACCGGCGACTTCGACGGCAACGTCAGCAAGGTGGCCCTCGCCACCGGCAAGGCCACCCGGATCGGCGCGGGCGTCGGCTCCGCCCAGGGCCTGGCCTACGCGCACGGCTCGGTCTACGTCGTCGGCGGCAGCGGCAAGTTCTTCGAGGTGCGCGAGGGACAGCCGGTCCGCACGGTGGCGAGCGGTCTCGGCCATTCGCAGAGCATCGTGCTGGACGGCAAGGGCTCGGCGTACATCGGGGACATGTTCTCCCGGCGCATCCTGCGCATCGGCCTCGCCTCCGGCACCGTCACCTGTGAGCGGGTGATCCACAGGGCGGTCCCGCTCCACGAGATGCGCACGCACACCTCCTGTGCGCGCGCTTTCCACACGCCTGGAGCCGCGGTCCACCCACCACCCACCTCCGACACGTGGTCCTACATAGAAGGACTTGTATTCCAATTTTCAGGACCCTATAGTGCGAGGACGGCCGGGTATGGGCCACATACCGGCTGCGGGACGACACCCCCGAGGAGCCGTGATGTCGCCTACTCGCATACGGACCCGTGCCTGGACGGTCGTGGCCCTCTGCACGCTCGTCGTGATCGTGGAGGGCTACGACCTGATCGTCTACGGCGCACTCCTGCCCGACCTGCTGAAGGAGCCGGGGTGGCACCTGAGCCGCGCCGACGCCGGGGTCATAGGCAGTTATGTGTACGCCGGCATGTTGTTCGGAGCGCTGGCCGGCGGCCGGCTGTGCGACCGCTTCGGCCGCCGGCCCTTCATCAACGCCTCGGTGGCCTGGTTCGCGGTGTGGACATTCGTCTGCGCCACCGCGCAGGCGCCCTGGGAGCTGAGCCTCTACCGCTTTCTCGCCGGTCTTGGCATGGGCGCGGTCATCCCGGCCGCGCTGGCGCTCGCCAAGGAGCACTCCAAGGCCGGCCGCACCGCTCTGGTCTCCAACGTCCTGATGGGCGGCGTGCCGCTAGGCGGCAGCGCGGCGGCGCTGATCGCCCAGTCCGTGCTGCCCATCCACGGCTGGCGGACCATGTTCGGCATAGGCGGCCTGTTCTCGGTCGCCGTCCTGGTGGGCTGCGTGGTGCTGCTGCCGGAGTCCCGGGAATTCATGAACCACACACAGACGGCCGCCGCCGCGGCACAGGACGTCCCCGCCGGCGGGACCCCGGACGAGCCGCGTCCGCGCGCCTCCGACCTGTTCCGGGGTTCCCTGCTGGCACTGACGCTGCTGTTCGCGCTGGCCACCTTCACCAACATGCTGACCTGGTACGGGATCAACACCTGGCTGACCTCGCTCATGCAGC
The DNA here is from genome assembly GCF_040609555.1 of Streptomyces sp. NPDC004658. Lineage (NCBI taxonomy): Bacteria > Bacillati > Actinomycetota > Actinomycetes > Kitasatosporales > Streptomycetaceae > Streptomyces > Streptomyces sp. NPDC004658. Next base: position 8,811 of record NZ_JBEXKG010000091.1, on the reverse strand, counting down.
AGTTGCACTACCCGCTGACCTCGGCGCTCCAGTTCTCCATGACGATGAACCTGGGGGCCGTCATCGGGTCCTTCCTCGCCGTGCTCGGCGCGGCCCGGTGGGGCACACGGGCCGTGTCGATGGCGTGTGCGCTGATGACGGCGGCCGGGATCGTCGGGCTGGCGATGCGGCCGGACAGCACCTCCGGGCTGATGGCGCTGGTGGTCGTGGTGGGCGTCGGCGGCCAGTCCAGTCTGACCATGCTTCTCGCCTCGGTCGCGGACGCGTATCCCGCCGAGCTGCGGGGATCCGCAATCGGCTGGTCCAATGGTCTGGGAAGGACAGGCGCCATCCTGGCCCCCTCGCTGGGCGGCTGGGTGCTGGCGACGGGACTGGGACCGGGCGCGGTGTTCGGCACCTTCGCCGCGACCTCGGCCTGCTCCGCAGTCGTGCTGTTCGCACTCGTCCTGCTCGGCCGGAGCCACCGCGGTGAGCGGCTGGCCCCCGCCGTGCCGGGCGCCCTCGCGGAGAAGGCAGGGACGCGCTCGTGACGACGTACACCGATCCGACCGACGACGTGGTCCGCGCGCACGCCGCGCTGGCGGCGGCCGGGCAGGGAGACATGGTCTGGGGCCATGTCTCGGTCCGGGACCCCGGGGGGCGGGGTGTGTGGATGAAGGCCTCGGGCTGGGGCTTCGAGGAGATCGACGCGAGCCGGGTCGTACTGGTCTCCCCCGACGGCGAGGTCCTCTCGGGCGCCGGGAAGCGGCACATCGAGTACCCGATCCACACCGGTGTCATGGAGGCGCGGCCGGACGTCACGTGCGTGGTGCACACGCACGCCCCGGCAGTCAACGCCTTCGCGGCGCTCGACGTCCCGCTGCGGCCCCTCAGCCACGACGGGGTACTGTTCGCGGACCCCGACGTGCCCCGCTTCACACTCACCGGCGGCCTGATCTCCGACCGGGAGCTGGGGACGGCGCTGGCCGGGACGCTCGGCGACGCTCCGGGCTGTCTGCTGCCGCACCACGGGCTGGTGACGGCGGGCCGCGACGTGGCGCACGCCGTGATGTACGCCGTCCTGCTGGAGCGGGCCTGCCGCGACCAGCTCACCGCACTGGCCGCCGGTCCGCTCGCCACCTGGTCCGACCCGGCGGAGGCCGCCGAGAAGCGCGCCGCCTGCTGGCCGCCGAGCCAGATCGAGGCCGGCTGGCTCTATCTGCTGCGGCAGGCGTTCCCCGAGGGATCGCCGTTGCGCGAACCGTTCTGACCGGCCGAGCCCGCCGGCCCCCGGACCACTCGACCCGCACCCCTTGCCGGAGGAATCACCCACATGTCCCAGACCCCCCGATACGATGCCCTGGACGTCACCGACGCCGACAGCTTGACCGCCGGGACGCGCAAGCGCACCTGGTCCCTGCTGGTCGGGGGCCGACCAGCCGCCCCGCTTTCGGGCGCCCGATACACCGACACCTCCCCCGTGACCGGCGAGGTGATCGCGGAGGTGCCCGACGCCGGTCCCGAGGACGTGGACGCGGCCGTCGTCGCCGCCGCCCGCGCGTTCCCCGCCTGGTCCGCGACCCCGATCGCGGAGCGCGTCGCGGCCGTCCGGAAGATCGCCGCCCGGTTGCGCGAGCACGCGGCGGAACTGGGCGCTCTGGACACCCTGGACGGCGGCAACATCCGCCGGCTCGCGGAGGCCGACGTACACTCCGGCGCGGCCATGCTGGAGTTCTTCGCGGACTCCGCGCACGCTCTGAAGGGCGAGACCGTGCCGCTGGACTCCGGCGCGCTGCACTACACCGTGCAGCAGCCGATCGGCGTGGTCGCGCGAATCGTCCCGTACAACCACCCCACGATGTTCGCCGCCGGGAAGATCGCCGCTCCGCTGATCGCCGGCAACTGTGTCGTCCTCAAGCCGCCGCATCAGACGCCGCTGTCGGCGCTGCGCATCGGTGAACTGGTCGCGGACCTGCTGCCGGGGGGCGTGCTGTCGATCCTCACCGGGCAGGGTCCCGCCACCGGGGAGGCCATCGTGCGCCACCCCGGCATCCGCCGGATCGCCTTCATCGGCAGCGCGGCGACGGGGCTGCGCATCCAGCAGTCGGCGGCGCAGAGCGCGGTGAAGGACGTGACGCTGGAACTGGGCGGCAAGAACGCGATGGTGGCGTTCCCGGACGCCAACCCGCTCAAGGTGGCAGCTGCCGTGGTGCGGGGCATGAACTTCTCCTGGGCAGGCCAGTCCTGTGGCTCCACGACGCGGCTCCTGGTGCACGAGGACATCGCGGAGGCGACCGTCGCCGAAGTGGTCCGCCTGGTGAGCGAGCTGCGGATAGGCGACCCGTTCGACGAGGGGACCGACGTCGGCACGGTCGTCTCGCCGGAGCAGTTCGCCAAGGTGACCGGCTATCTGGACATCGCGCGCGCCGAGGGTGCGACGGTCGTCGCCGGTGGCACTCCGGTGACGCCGCCCGGTCTGGACCGCGCGCTGATGGTCGCGCCGACCGTGCTCACCGGGGTGACCCCGGACATGCGGATCGCGCGGGAGGAGGTGTTCGGCCCGGTCCTGTCGGTGCTGACGTTCCGCGACGAGGCGGAGGCGGTGACCGTCGCCAACTCGGTGGAGTACGGTCTGACGGGCTCGGTCTTCACCAACGACGTGCGGCGCGCGCACCGCGTCGCCGCCGCCCTCCAGGCCGGGTACGTGTGGATCAACAACTCCTCACGCCACTACGTGGGCACCCCGTTCGGCGGTCTGAAGTCCTCGGGCCTGGGACGCGAGGAGTGCGTCGAGGAACTCCTGAGCTTCACGGAGACGAAGGCCGTTCACCTCGACTTCGAGTGAATCCCGCCTTTTGACGCCCCGTCGGGTCGGACCTGCGCACCACCCGCCGGGGCGTCTCGGCGTCGCCGACGCCCGCGTTCCGCGGCACGGCGAGCATCCGCCGGGCCTCCGTGCCTGCCGCCCCCGCCGGACGCCGACGCTGCCGGCGGGCTGGCCGACGTCCGGCGGGGGGCGGGGCACTTTCGGCGGCTCACGGAGAGCTTTGATGATGGCTGATGAGCACCCTCAGAAGTCCTGACAGGTATATTTTTTCGCATCTCAGGACCAAAGACCAAGCCGTCGTCCTACCGGGAGCGGAACTCCACGGCTGACCGCGCCCGGGATCGAAGTGGCGAGCGGACTGGGCGTCGCGAAGTCCACCGCGTACCGCTACCTCCAGAGCCTGGTGACCAACCGCTTCCTGGAGGAGGCCCCCGTCGGCGGCTTCCGGCTCGGCCTTCGCGTGCTGGAGCCGGCGAGAGTCGCCCGCCGCAGCTACGGCCTGTCCGAGGTGGCCCTGCCCACGCTGAACGCGCTCGCCGGGACCGTGCACGAGACCGTGCTGCTCACCCGCCGGGTGGGTGACCTCGTCGTCTGCCTGGACCGTGCCGAGTCCCAGAGGCACCGGGTGCGCATCTCCTACGAGCGCGGTACGACGCTCCCCATCAACGCGGGCGCCTCCGCGCTTGTCCTGTTGGCCTGGAGCCCGCCGCAGGAGGCGGAGTCGCTGCTGCGTGGTACCGAGCTGCGCACGTTCACCCCGCAGACCCTGACGGATCTTCGGCGAGGCGGAGTCGGTGGTGGCGGCGGTCAGCGTCGCCGCCGTCGCCTCCCGTACCTCACAGGCCGCGGAGGAGACCATCGTCCGCAAGGTCCGCGAGGCCGCCGCCGGGATCAGCCGGCTGGTGACCGTGGTGCGGTCCTGACCCCTGCATGGCGAGGAGAAAGGGACCGGCCCCCCGGGGCCGGTCCCTCCATCGGTTCGCTCGCACAGCATGCGGCCCCGCTCAGCCCACCAGCGGCAGCGCCTCCCCCTCCGTGCGCAGGGCGAGCTTCTTGGCGAGGTCGGGCACCGCGCCCGGCTCCCAACTGGCCGCCACGAAACGGTCCGGCCGCAACAGCACGTACCGGCCCCGGTACGGCGCCATCTCCGCCTCCAGTCCCCCGTCCACGTCGATCAGGACGTGGGGAACGCCCGGCGAGCACGGCAGTCGTTCGCCCACGGCGACGTGCGCGACGGTCGGGTCGAGAGGCCGAAGCGCCGCACGCAGGGCGCCGTAGGCGTCCTCGGGGACGCCGACGCCGAGCAGCGCCCAGCCGTTGCCCGTGACCTCGTCGAGCAGCCGGACCTGCCCGTGCTCCACGTCGAAGACGCGTGGCTGGCCGACGACGACACCGGTGGGCGTGTCGTCGGCGTCGCCAGCGTCCACCAGGCCGTCGGTGTAGCGCTGGGGCGGGCGGTAACGCATGTGCTCCAAGTAGGCACGGCCGTCCGGAGTGGCGATGAGGTTGCGGACGTGCGCGTCGCGGCGGCGCGCGAACCGGGCGTCGGTGGTCATCACGATCCGGCCCAGCCGGGCCGACAGGGCGACGGTCGCCTCGGCGTGCGGCCTGCGCTCGGTCTCGTACGTGTCCAGCGCCTCGTCGGTGAGCCGGCCGCCGAGCACGTCCGCGACCTTCCAGCACAGGTTCGCGGCGTCGCGGACACCGGAGTTGAGGCCCTGTCCGGCGAACGGCGGCATCATGTGGGCCGCGTCCCCGAGCAGAAAGCAGCGGCCCACCCGCCAGCGGTCGGCGACGACCGCGTTGAACCTGTACGTCACCGCACGCTGGATCTGCTCCGGGGTGAGCGGGCGGAAGGGTTCCAGCAGCCGCCGTACCAGCTCGAAGGGCGGGGGGTCGCCGGCCTCGCACTCGCCGGGGTGCAGGTAGAACTCGTAACGGCAGCGGCCGTCCCGGCCGGGGACGATGACGTGCGGGCGGCCCGGATCGCCGTGGTGCATGCCGTAGCGCTCGGTGTGCGGGTCCTCCAGCACGTCCGCGACCAACCAGACGTCCTCGAAGCTGCGGCCGGTCATGCCCACCTCCAGACATTCGCGGACCTTGGACCGGCCGCCGTCGCAGCCAAGGACGTACGCCGCCTTCACGGTGACCGGGCCGTCGACGGAGCGGCAGGTCAGCTCGACGCCGTTGGCGTCCTGCGCGAGCGCGGTGAGTTCGGTGCCCATCAGAACGTGGGCGCGCGGGTGCTCGCGCAGGTGGTCGAGGAGTTCGCGCTCCAGATCGGGCTGCGCGAACGGATTCTTGAACGGGTGCCCGAACCGGTACGGCACCTCGGCACGGGCCTGGAAGACGGGCTCGCCGTCGGCCCCGAAGTATGTGGTCCCGGTGCCGGGCAGGATGATGCGCGTCACGCGCTCGGCGAGACCAGCGGCCTGGTACACGCGCAGCGCCTCGTCGTCGATACTGATGGCCTTGGGGGCGTCGCTGGTGGTGGCGTTGCGTTCCACCACCACGACGCCCAGACCGTGGGCGGCGAGCAGCGCGGCGGCCGTCATGCCGACGGGGCCGGCACCGACCACCGCCACGTCCGCCTCCAGCGTGACCTCTGCTGTGTCGTCCAACTCGTGGCCGCTCACGGTGCCTCCTGGGTCAAGTGTGGATCGGCTCGGTTACTGGACGGGCTGGTAAGCCGGGCCACCGTCGGAGAGCAGGCGCTCCGCCTCGGCCTCGATGTCCTCCAGCGGCTGGTCGAGGTTGAGGGTCTTGCGGAAGGGCTGGCGTACGTCGCGATCGACACGGACGTAGACCTCGTTGCGGTTGCCCTCGGGGTCGAAGAAGTAGATGCCGTAGGCATTGCCGTGGGTCACTTCCTGCTGGACCTCGATACCCTCGCCCCGGAAGCGCTTGTGGAACTCGACCAGGGTCTCCAGGGAGTCGATGCGCCAGGAGATCTGGTGGGTGAGCTTCGCGCCCGGCGCGGCAGTGCGCCCGCGCTGGATGACGAACTCGTGGTGCTCCTCCTCGGGGCGAGAGCTGAAGAAGACGATCTCGCGCTCCGCGTCCTCGTCGGTGACCGTGAGTCCGAGGACGCGGCTGTAGAAGTCGCGCATGACCTCCAGGTTCTCCACCCAGAGTCCGGTGTGTCCGAGTTCGACGACTGCCATGACGTTCTCGCTTTCCTTGCCGCGCGGGAGAGTTGGCCCCGCTCCGGCGCCGGGGCGCCGTTCTTCTTCTTTCGGGTGTGGGGTGCGGCCAGGGCCGCTCAGACCTGCTCGGCTGCGATGGTGTTCTCCAGCGTGCCGAGGCCGTCGATGACCACGGAGACCTTGTCACCGGGGGTCAGGAACACCTGCGGGTCGCGGCGGAAGCCGACGCCGCCGGGCGTGCCGGTGAGGATCACGTCGCCGGGCGTCAGGGTGGTGAACTCCGAGACGGTGGCGACCAGGGTCGGGATGTCGAAGATCAGCTTGGAGGTGTCGGAGGACTGCAGTACCTCGCCATTGAGGGTGAGGCTGATGCCGAGCGCGCCGATGCGGTCACCGATCTCGTCGTGAGTGACCAGCGCCGGACCGATCGGCGTCGAGGCGTCCCACGCCTTGCCCTGCAGCCACTGGTGCGTCTTGTACTGGTAGTCGCGCATCGTCACGTCGTTGGCGACGGCGTATCCGGCGACCACTTCGAACGCGCGGTCCCTGGGAACGCGCCGGGCGGTGGCACCTATGATCACGGCCAGTTCCGCCTCGTAGTCCACCTGCTGCGACTCCGGCGGGAGCGCGATGTCGTCACCGTGCGCGATCAGGCTGGACGGGAACTTGGTGAACAGCACGGGATAGGTGGGCAGTTCGCGGCGGGTCTCGTCCACGTGGGTGAGGTAGTTCAACCCGACACAGACGATCTTCTCGGGATTCGGCACGACCGGGAGCAGCCTGGCCTCGGCCAGCGGAATCCGCTCGTCCGCCAGTAGCCGGGGCGCGCGCAGCACCTCCAGCGGGGTCTGCCGGCCGAGCTCGGTCACTCCGTCCAGCGGCACGGCCCAGCCGTCCTGCACGACTGCCGCACGCCGTACACCGGCGTGCTCCAGGGAAACGAATCGCATTGGTCCACCTCGTCCCGGCTTCCGACGGCATCCCAGCCCTGCCGACCATGGACATCACGCTAACATGAGTCCTGAAAACAAGGAAGAACATCCTGAAAAACAGGACTAGCGATGTCTCGCCCGCCGACCGGGCGCCCGCCTCCCCGGCGACGTTCGCGGTGGAAGAAATATCGGCCCGCTCACCTAGCGGTGGATGTCCAAGGACGGCTCGGTCGTGGAAGGGTCCCGCAGCGGGACGCCGGCCAACGGGATTCGGCCTGGAGCGGGGCGACAGCGGGACGCGGTCGCGAGTGAGGCCGTCACCGCGCCGCGGGTCCGACGCGTGTTGTATCGATCGGAGCCGGTCGCAGACCCCGGCGGCGCCGAACGGCATGCGGCATCGCGGGTTCTGGGCTCTTCGGCGATGGATGAGGATGAGGTGGGTCAGGTTCGGGCGGCGGGAGCGGGGACACGACCCAACGCGGGGCCGCGTCCGACCGTCGACAAGGTGGCCCTGCGGGCCGACGGCATCGTCGCACCCCGGCCCAGTACGGCCCGAAGCCTCACATACCCGCACCCCCCTCCCTGCAAAGAAGCTGAAGGACATGCGCCGGACCGGTCTCCCGCAGGCTCGTCGCCCGCGCCTCGGGAAACGCCCCCGCCGCCAGCCGACTGAGCGCGTCTCCGGGACACATCTGCACGAACAACCGAGCCCCCCGCTCATACAGCACGCTCATCGCATCATGCCAGCGCACCGCACATGCCACCGAGCGCACGAGATCCTCCCGCACCGCCTCCCCGGTCCGCAGCGTCCGCCCCGTACTGTTCGATGCGTAGGGAGCGACGGGCCGACCGAACGCCGCACCGGACAGGACGTCCGCGAGCCGTTCCTGCGGCCCCCTCATCAGCGGACAGTGCGCAGGCACGTTCACCCGCAACCGCTCCGCCTTCGTCGCCCCGGCCGGCCCCGCCAGCTCCAGCACCCGGTCGACGGCCGCGTTCGCCCCGGACACCGCGATCTGCCGGGGCGCGTTGACGTTCGTGGTGTACACGGGCTCCCCGGGCCGTACGGCCCGCTCGACCAGGCCCGCCACCGCCCGCTCGTCCAGCCCGAGGACGACCCCCATTCCGTACCCGCTCGGATACGCGTCCTCCATCGCCCGCCCCCGCACCCGTACGGCGTCCAGCGCGTCGCCGAGACTCAGCGCACCGCATGCAACGGCGGCACCGAACGCGCCGATGGAGTGCCCGGCGACGAAGTCGGGCCGCCCACCGAGGGCGTCCACGACCCGCCAGGAGGCGACGGCGGCGGTGAACAGCGCGACCTGCACGGAAGCGTTCGACCGCAGCGCCTCCTCGCTGTCGAGATCCCGCACATCATGGCCGAGCCGCCCCGAGACCTCCTCCACCACCTGTGCCGCCGCGGGGTGCCGAGGCAGCTCCCGCAACATGCCGGGGTACTGCCCGCCCTGCCCCGGAAAGAGAAAGACGGTGCTCATCGCGCCTCCCACGGGTCCGCGACCAGGAACGGTCCCTCGTCCGTGCGCAACAGCACCTCCGGACCGCCTCGCGCGTACTCGGCCGCGGCGAACCCTCCTCGAGGGCACTGGAGTTGGACATCCACCCGGACCGGCAGCTCGGTGAGCGTCGCGAGCAGGCGAGCCACCTCGGGAGCGGGCACAGGCTCGGGAGCCCGGATCACGAGGTCCAGGTCACTGTCCGCGCGAACGGCCGGATGACCGGTGGCGAGTTCGAAGCCCGCGCTGCCGCCGGGCCCCCAGGCGGCGGCCCAGGTCGGCAGGGGCAGCCCGGCCAGCAGCATCAGGGCCCGGAAGACCGGCAGGTCGCGCGGGGCCAGCCGCCCGGTCAGCTCCTCCGGCCGCACCCGCGCGGTCACCGCCTCGTGTGGCACGAACGCGGCCCAGCGCCG
>NZ_JBEXKG010000090.1:0-31313 GCF_040609555.1 Streptomyces sp. NPDC004658 | reverse complement strand
TCGGCAAGGCGGGCGGCGCCAACACCCTGTCGGTGTTCGGTACGTCCCACACCGCCGACGGACACACCGGAGTCGCCGGGGTGTTCGCCCGCCCCTCGCCCCGACCCCCACCGTGGCGCCCCGGGCCCCGAGCGACCCGGCAGCCGCGCCCCCGGCGCCGCCCGCCACCCTCCAGCCCCTCCCCACCCCGACCCCCGGCAGGTGACGGAAGTGTCCGACAGGGAACCGCCGCGCCGCCGTGTGCCCGGGCCCGCCAAGCCTCCCCGGCCGCGGGGTGCCGTCCGGCGGCAGCCCGGGCCCGGTGCCCGGCCGGTCTGCCGGTCCGGCGGGGCCCGGCCCCCGGTGTCGCGCCCCCTCCGGCTCGGCAGCCCCCGGCCCCGGCTGCGCCTGGTCAGCCTCGCCCTGACCCTGGTGCTGCTCGCCTTCGTGGTGCGTCTGCTCCAGGTCCAGGCCGTCGACGCCAGCTCCTACACGGCGCGGGCCGAGCAGAACCGGTACGTGGTGCACACGCTGGCCGCCGAACGAGGCGAGATCACCGACCGCAACGGCGTCGCCCTCGCCGTCAGCGAGGACGCGTACGACATCACGGCCGACCCGACGATGTTCACCCGCGCGCAGCTGAAGATCCCCGACGGCCCGGAGCGGGCCGCGGCGCTGCTCGCCCCGATCCTCGGCCAGGACCAGGCCACGCTCGTCAGGAAGCTGCGCCCCGCCAACAAGAACTCCCGCTACACCCGGCTCGCCACCCGGCAGACCCCGCAGGTCTGGAAGCAGATCAAGGACCTGAAGACCGCGCTCACCAGCAAGTCCGAGACGGACCACACCACCGTCAACGTCCTGGCCGGTGTCTTCGCGGACCCCAGCAGCCAGCGCGTGTACCCCAACGGCGACCTGGCCGCCGGGATACTGGGCTGGGTCAACGCCGACGGCCAGGGCGGCGGCGGCATCGAGCAGAAGCTGAACAAGCAGCTGTCCGGGAAGGACGGCAAGGTCCGCTACGCCCAGGCCGGCGGGCGCCAGGTGCCGACGGCCGGGTCCACCGAGACGCCCGCCGTACCCGGCTCCGACGTCGAGCTGACCATCGACCGCGACATCCAGTGGGCCGCGCAGAACGCGATCAGCGAGCAGGTGAGGAAGTCCAAGGCGGACCGGGGGTACGTCGTCGTCCAGGACACCCGCACCGGTCAGATCCTGGCCATGGCCAACTCTCCCGGCTTCGACCCCAACGACCTGTCGAAGGCCGACGGCGACGCCATGGGCAACGCGGCCGTGCAGGACGCCTACGAGCCCGGCTCCACGGCCAAGGTGATGTCCATGGCGGCCGTGCTGGAGCGGAACGTCGCGACCCCGCTCACCCACGTCGTCGTACCCAACCGGCTGCACCGCGGCGACCGGCTCTTCCAGGACGACATCGACCACGCCACCTGGTACCTGACCCTCAACGGCGTGCTCGCCAAGTCCAGCAACATCGGCACCATCCTGGCCACCGGCGAACTCGCCAGGACCCAGCCCGAGGCCAACAAGGTCCTCTACTCCTACCTGCGCAAGTTCGGCATCGGCAGCCCCAGCGGTCTCGGCTTCCCCGGCGAGACCGCCGGCATCCTCGCGCCGCCGCAGAAGTGGTCCACCTCGCAGCAGTACACGATCCCTTTCGGCCAGGGCTTCTCCATCAACGCGATGCAGGCGGCCTCCGTGTACTCGACCATCGCCAACGGCGGCGTGCGCGTCCAGCCGACCCTGGTGCGCGGCACCAAGGGCGCCGACGGGCGCTTCACGCCGGCGCCGAAGCCCGAGCAGACACGGGTGGTCAGCGAGAAGACCGCCAAGAGCCTCGCGCAGATGCTGGAGTCCGTCGTCGACGACGGGCAGGGCACGGGCATCAAGGCCCGCATCCCGGGGTACCGGGTGGCGGGCAAGACCGGCACGGCCAACCGCGTGGATCCGGCCACCGGCCGCTACCGCGGCTACACGTCGTCCTTCGCCGGCTTCGCCCCCGCCGACAAGCCGCGGATCACCGTCTACTGCGCCATCCAGAACGCCACCTCGGGCAGCTACTTCGGCGGCCAGATCTGCGCCCCCATCTACAAGCAGGTCATGGAGTTCGCCCTGAAGACCCTCCAGATCCCGCCGACCGGCGCGAAGGCCGCCAACCTGCCCGTCGACTACAAGCCCTGATCAGCACCTCGGAAACACCAGGAACCAGCACGTGACAACGATCACCCCGGACCCCGGGAACCAAGGCGCCCACAGGCCCTCACTTCGCTCCGGAGCGGGTGCGCCCGGTACGCTCACCGCCGTGCCACACGCTGATCAGTCCCACAACACCCAGAAGGGCCAACCCGTGACATATCCGGGGCTGCCCCGGCCGACGACGCTCCCCGCCACACCCCTCGCGGAGCTCGCCGGCCAGCTGGGTACCACCGCGCCGGAAGCCGCCGCCGAGGTCACGGGGATCACCCACGACTCGCGCGCTGTCCGCCCCGGTGACCTGTACGCCGCCCTCCCCGGCGCCCGGCTGCACGGCGCCGACTTCGTCACCCAGGCCGCGAGCCTGGGCGCCGTCGCCGTGCTCACCGACCCCACGGGCGCCGAGCGCGCCGCCGCGTCCGGGCTGCCCGTCCTGGTGGTCGAGGACCCGCGCGGGCGGATGGGCGAGCTGGCGGCCACGATCTACCGCCACCCGGGCCGCGACCTGCTCCAGATCGGCATCACCGGCACCTCCGGCAAGACCACCACCGCCTACCTGGTGGAAGGCGGCCTGAAGACCGCCCGTTCGACCGGCCTCATCGGCACCGTCGAGATCCGCATCGGCGACGAGCGCATCAAGTCCGAGCGCACCACCCCCGAAGCCACCGATCTCCAGGCCCTGTTCGCCGTCATGCGCGAAGAGGGCGTCGAGGCGGTCGCCATGGAGGTCTCCAGCCACGCCCTGGTCCTCGGCCGGGTCGACGGCTGCGTCTTCGACATCGCGGTCTTCACCAACCTCAGCCCGGAACACATGGAGTTCCACTCCGGCATGGAGGACTACTTCCGGGCCAAGGCACAGCTGTTCACGCCGGAACGCAGCAAACTCGGCGTGGTCAACGCCGACGACGAGTACGGCCGCCGGCTCGCGAAGGAGGCGACCGTGCCGGTCGTCACCTTCTCCGCCGAGGGCCACCCCGACGCCGACTGGCGCGCCCAGGACGTCCAGGTCGGCCCGATGGACTCGACGTTCACCGTCCTCGGCCCGAACGGCGAGCGTGTGCACGCCAAGTCACCGCTGCCGGGCCCCTTCAACGTGGCGAACACCCTCGCCGCCGTCGTCGCCCTCGCCGCGGCCGGCCTGGACCCGCAGACCGCCGCCGACGGCATCGCCGCCGTCCCGGGCGTCCCGGGCCGCCTGGAGCGCGTCGACGCCGGGCAGCCCTACCTCGCGGTGGTCGACTACGCCCACAAGACCGACGCCGTGGAGTCGGTGCTCAAGGCGCTGCGCAAGGTCACCAAGGGGCGGCTGCACGTCGTCCTCGGCTGCGGCGGCGACCGCGACCAGACCAAGCGCGCCCCGATGGGCGCCGCCGTGGCCCGGCTCGCCGACACGGCCGTACTGACCTCCGACAACCCCCGCTCCGAGGACCCCCTCGCCATCCTCGCGACCATGCTCCAGGGCGCGGCCTCCGTGCCCGCGCACGAGCGCGGCGAGGTGCTCCTCTTCGAGGACCGTGCCGCCGCCGTCGCCGCCGCCGTGGGCCGCGCCCAGGCCGGCGACACCGTGCTGGTCGCGGGCAAGGGCCACGAGCAGGGCCAGGACATCGCCGGCGTGGTCCGTCCCTTCGACGACCGCCAGGTGCTCCGCGAAGCCATCCAGAAGACCCAGGGATGAAAATCCAGAAGACCCAGGGGATGAACTTGTGATCGCCCTCTCCCTCGCCGAGATCGCAGCAGTCGTCGGCGGGCAGACGCACGACATACCGGATCCGTCCGTGCAGGTCACGGGACCGGTCGTCCGGGACTCCCGCGAGGTGGTGCCCGGCAGCCTGTTCGCCGCCTTCGTCGGCGAGCGCGTGGACGGCCACGACTACGCACCGCAGGTGATCGAGGCCGGCGCGGTGGCCGTGCTGGCCTCCCGCCCGGTCGGCGTCCCCGCGATCGTCGTCGAGGACGTCCAGACGGCCCTCGGCGCCCTCGCCCGCCACGTCGTACGCCGGCTCGGCGCGACCCTCGTCGCCCTGACCGGCTCGGCCGGCAAGACCAGCACCAAGGACCTCATCGCCCAGGTGCTCCAGCGCAAGGCGCCGACGGTGTTCACGCCCGGCTCGCTCAACAACGAGATCGGGCTGCCGCTGACCGCCCTGTCCGCCACCGAGGAGACACGGTTCCTGGTGCTGGAGATGGGCGCCCGGGGCATCGGGCACATCCGCTACCTCACCGGCCTCACCCCGCCGAGGATCGGCCTGGTGCTCAACGTCGGCAGCGCCCACATCGGCGAGTTCGGCGGACGCGAGCAGATCGCCCAGGCCAAGGGCGAACTCGTGGAGGCCCTTCCTGCGGCGGAGGAGGGCGGCGTGGCGATCCTCAACGCCGACGACCCGCTGGTACGCGCCATGGCCTCCCGTACCAAGGCGAAGGTGGTCCTTTTCGGAGAGTCGGCCGAAGCGGACGTACGCGCCGAGAACGTACGACTCACGGACAGCGGACAGCCCTCCTTCAGGCTTCACACACCCTCCGGTGCAAGTGATCTGACGATGCGCCTGTACGGTGAGCACCACGTGTCGAACGCGCTCGCCGCGGCCGCCGTCGCCCATGAGCTGGGCATGTCCGCGGAAGAGATCGCCACCGCGCTCTCCGAGGCGGGCTCCCTCTCCCGTTGGCGCATGGAGGTCACCGAGCGCCCGGACGGCGTGACCATCGTCAACGACGCCTACAACGCCAACCCCGAGTCCATGCGGGCCGCCCTCAGGGCGCTCGCGGCCATGGGCAAGGGGCGTCGCACGTGGGCGGTGCTCGGCAAGATGGCCGAGCTGGGGGACGAGGCGCTCGCCGAGCACGACGCCGTCGGACGGCTCGCCGTCCGGCTCAACGTCAGCAAGCTCGTCGCCGTCGGGGGGATTGAGGCCTCCTGGCTGCAATTGGGCGCATATAACGAGGGTTCGTGGGGTGAGGAGTCGGTGCACGTGTCCGACGCACAGGCGGCGATCGACCTGTTGCGCAGCGAGTTGCGCCCGGGGGACGTCGTGCTCGTGAAGGCGTCCCGTTCGGTGGGTCTGGAGAGCGTCGCCCAGGCGCTCGCCGAGACCGGTGCCGAGGGTGAGGTTGCCGCCCGATGATGAAGCAGATCCTGTTCTCAGGAGTCATTGGCCTCTTCCTGACGCTGGTCGGCACCCCGCTGCTGATCAAGCTTCTCGCCCGCAAGGGCTACGGCCAGTACATCCGTGACGACGGCCCGCGCGAGCACGCCAGCAAGCGCGGGACGCCGACCATGGGCGGCATCGCCTTCATCCTGGCGACGATCGCCGCGTACTTCCTGAGCAAGCTCATCACGGGTTACCCGCCCACCTACTCCGGGCTGCTGGTCCTCGGCCTGATGTTCGGCATGGGCCTGGTCGGCTTCCTCGACGACTACATCAAGATCGTCAAGCGGCGCTCGCTGGGTCTGCGGGCCAAGGCGAAGATGGCCGGGCAGCTGATCGTCGGCATCGCTTTCGCCGTGCTGTCGCTGCAGTTCTCCGACGCCCGCGGCAACACCCCCGCCTCCACCAAGCTGTCGTTCATCACCGACTTCGGCTGGTCCATCGGCCCGGTGCTGTTCGTCGTCTGGGCGCTGTTCATGATCCTCGCGATGTCGAACGGCGTGAACCTCACCGACGGCCTGGACGGTCTGGCCACCGGCGCCTCCGTCCTCGTCTTCGGCGCCTACACCTTCATCGGCGTCTGGCAGTTCCAGGAGTCCTGCGCCAACGCGGGCACCCTGACCAACCCGGGCGCCTGCTACGAGGTGCGCGACCCGCTCGACCTCGCGGTCGTCGCCTCCGCGCTGATGGGTGCCTGCCTCGGCTTCCTGTGGTGGAACACCTCACCGGCGAAGATCTTCATGGGCGACACCGGTTCGCTCGCCCTCGGCGGTGTCCTCACCGGCCTGGCCATCCTCTCCCGCACGGAGCTGCTGGTGGCCATCATGGGCGGCCTGTTCGTCCTCATCACCATGTCGGTCGTCATCCAGGTCGGCTCCTTCCGGCTCACCGGAAAGCGCGTCTTCCGGATGGCACCGCTCCAGCACCACTTCGAACTCAAGGGCTGGTCCGAGGTCCTGGTGGTGGTCCGATTCTGGATCATCCAGGGCATCTGTGTGATCGTCGGACTGGGCCTCTTCTACGCGGGATGGGCAGCGGACAAGTGACCTCCTCGGTGCCTTCTGGGCCTTCCGACTTCCAGGGCAAGCACGTCACCGTCGCCGGCCTCGGCGTCTCCGGCGTCCCGGCGGCGAAAGTGCTGCACGCGCGCGGGGCGGTCGTCACGGTCGTCAACGACGGCGACGACGCACGCGCGCGGGAGCAGGCCGCGGAGCTGGAGGCGCTCGGCATCACCGTGCGCCTCGGCGACGGCGAGACCCTGCCGGAGGGCACCGAGCTGATCGTCACCGCCCCCGGCTGGAAGCCCGACAAGCCGCTCTTCCTCGCTGCGGAGAAGGCCGGTGTGCCGGTGTGGGGCGACGTGGAGCTGGCCTGGCGGCTGCGCGGCCCCGACGCGGCCCCCTGGCTGGCCGTGACGGGCACCAACGGCAAGACCACGACGGTCCAGATGCTCGCCTCCATCCTGAAGGCGGCGGGGCTGCGCACGGCCGCCGTGGGCAACATCGGCGTCTCCCTGCTGGACGCGGTCCTCGGCGAGGAGCGCTATGACGTCCTCGCCGTGGAGCTGTCCAGCTACCAGCTCCACTGGGCGCCCTCCCTGCGGGCGCACTCGGCGGTGGTGCTCAACCTGGCGCCGGACCACCTGGACTGGCACGGCTCCATGGAGGCGTACGCGCGCGACAAGGGCCGCATCTACGAGGGCAACAAGGTCGCCTGCGTCTACAACGTCGCCGACAAGGCCACCGAGGACCTCGTGCGCGAGGCCGACGTCGAAGAGGGCTGCCGCGCCGTCGGGTTCACGCTCGGCACACCCGGGCCCTCCCAACTCGGCGTCGTGGACGGCATCCTGGTCGACCGGGCCTTCGTGGAGAACCGGCAGCACAACGCGCAGGAGCTGGCGGAGGTCTCCGACGTCGACCCGCCCGCGCCGCACAACATCGCCAACGCCCTTGCCGCCGCGGCCCTCGCGCGCGCCTTCGGGGTGCCGGCGAGCGCCGTGCGGGACGGTCTGCGGGCCTTCCGTCCGGACGCCCACCGCATCGCGCACGTCGCCGACATCGACGGGGTCGCGTACGTGGACGACTCCAAGGCGACCAACACCCACGCCGCGGAAGCGTCGTTGGCGTCATATGAACCGATCGTATGGATCGCGGGCGGTCTGGCGAAGGGCGCGACCTTCGACGAGCTGGTCGCCAGGTCGGCGAAGCGACTTCGCGGTGCCGTCCTGATCGGCGCCGATCGTGCCCTGATCCGGGACGCCCTCGCGCGACACGCGCCGGAAGTACCCGTGGTCGACCTCGACCGGACCGACACTGGGGCGATGCTCCAGGCGGTGACGGAAGCGAAGCGGCTGGCTCAGCCCGGCGACACGGTGCTGCTGGCCCCGGCCTGCGCCTCCATGGACATGTTCACCAACTACAACCAGCGCGGCGACGCGTTCGCGGCGGCGGTCCGCGAACTCGGCGCCTGACCCCGGCCGCCTGCCGGGCGGATCTTGGGAGGGACGCGTGGGACGGTCGACGTTCACCGGAGGCGCCGATGCCCAGTAGCCGTACCGGCCGGCCACCCGTGCAGCGGGCGTCCCGGCGCCCGCGGTCCGCCGTTCCCCGGCCCCCGCGCGAGAACCCCGTACAACGGCTCTACACGCGCGCGCGCAGGGCCTGGGACCGGCCGCTGACCGCCTACTACCTGATCGTCGGCGGCAGTGTGCTGATCACCGTGCTGGGCCTGGTGATGGTCTACTCCGCCTCCCAGATCACCGCGCTCCAGCTGTCGCTGCCCGGGTCGTACTTCTTCCGCAAGCAGTTCCTCGCCGCGCTCATCGGCGGCGCACTGCTGTTCGCCGCCTCCCGCATGCCGGTGAAGCTGCACCGGGCGCTGGCCTACCCGATCCTCGCCGGAGCCGTCTTCCTGATGGCCCTGGTGCAGGTGCCCGGGATAGGGATGGCGGTCAACGGCAACCAGAACTGGATCTCCCTCGGCGGCTCCTTCCAGATCCAGCCCAGCGAGTTCGGCAAGCTCGCCCTGGTGTTGTGGGGCGCGGACCTGATCGCCCGCAAGCAGGAGAAGAAGCTGCTGACGCAGTGGAAGCACATGCTGGTGCCGCTGGTCCCGGTCGCCTTCCTGCTGCTCGGGCTGATCATGCTCGGCGGCGACATGGGCACCGCGATCATCCTCACGGCGATCCTCTTCGGCCTGCTCTGGCTGGCGGGCGCGCCGACCAGGCTGTTCGCGGGCGTGCTGTCCGTCGCCGGCCTGATCGGTGTGACGCTCATCAAGACGAGCCCCAACCGGATGGCCCGCCTCGCCTGCATCGGGGCCACCGAGCCCAAGGCCGGGGTCGCGGACTGCTGGCAGGCCGTGCACGGCATCTACGCCCTGGCCTCCGGCGGACTCTTCGGCTCCGGACTGGGCGCGAGTGTGGAAAAATGGGGCCAACTCCCGGAAGCCCACACCGACTTCATCTTCGCCGTCACCGGTGAGGAACTGGGCCTGGCGGGGACGCTGTCGGTGCTCGCCCTGTTCGCGGCTCTAGGCTATGCGGGTATCCGCGTGGCCGGACGCACGGAGGACCCCTTCGTGAGGTATGCCGCGGGAGGCGTGACCACCTGGATCACCGCCCAGGCGGTGATCAACATCGGTGCGGTGCTCGGCCTGCTGCCGATCGCCGGCGTCCCCCTCCCGCTGTTCTCCTACGGAGGGTCCGCCCTGCTGCCGACCATGTTCGCCATCGGGCTGCTGATCGCCTTCGCGCGCGACGAGCCCGCTGCGCGGGCAGCGCTTGCGATGCGGCAACCTCGCTTTGGTAGAAAGCGGGCGGGAGGCTCCGGTGCCGAGCGGGGGCCTCGGAGATGGAACACGATGCGACGGCGTGCCTCGGCGGCGCGCTCGTCCGGAGAGCGGTGAATTTCGGTGCATGTCGTACTCGCCGGTGGAGGGACCGCCGGCCACATCGAGCCCGCGCTCGCCCTCGCGGACGCCCTGCGCAGGCAGGACCCGACCGTGGGGATCACGGCCCTGGGCACGGAGCGCGGCCTGGAGACCCGGCTCGTCCCGGAGCGCGGCTACGAGCTGGCGCTGATCCCGGCGGTGCCGCTGCCGCGCAAGCCCACCCCCGAGCTGATCACCGTCCCGGGCCGGCTGCGCGGCACGATCAAGGCCGCCGAGCAGATCCTGGAGCGCACCAAGGCGGACTGCGTGGTCGGCTTCGGCGGCTATGTCGCCCTGCCCGGCTATCTGGCCGCCAAGCGCCTCGGCGTGCCGATCGTGATCCACGAGGCCAACGCGCGTCCGGGCCTGGCCAACAAGATCGGCTCGCGGTACGCGGCCCGGGTCGCCGTCTCCACCCCGGACAGCAAGCTGCGTGACGCCCGCTACATCGGCATCCCGCTGCGCCGCTCCATCGCCACGCTGGACCGCGCCGCCGTCCGGCCCGAGGCCCGCCACCGCTTCGGTCTCGACCCCAACCTGCCCACGCTCCTCGTCTCCGGCGGCTCGCAGGGCGCCCGGCGGCTGAACGAGGTGACGCAGGCGGTCGCCCCCTGGCTCCAGCAGGCAGGCATCCAGATCCTGCACGCGGTCGGCCCGAAGAATGAACTGCCGCGAGTGCACCAGATGCCGGGAATGCCCCCCTACATCCCGGTAAGTTACCTGGACCGGATGGACCTCGCGTACGCCGCGGCCGACATGATGCTCTGCCGCGCGGGCGCGATGACCGTCGCCGAACTCTCCGCCGTCGGACTCCCGGCCGCGTACGTCCCGCTGCCCATCGGCAACGGCGAACAGCGGCTCAACGCCCAGCCGGTGGTCAAGGCCGGCGGCGGGCTCCTCGTCGACGACGCGGAGCTGACCCCCGAGTGGGTGCAGCAGAACGTGCTGCCCGTGCTCGCCGATCCGCACCGGCTGTACGAGATGTCCCGCGCGGCGAGCGAGTTCGGCCGCCGGGACGCCGACGACCTGCTCGTCGGCATGGTGTACGAGGCGATCGCCTCGCGCCGATAGGACCGTATGACGAAAGGGCAGTGAGCAGCGTGGCCGGACCCTCCACCGCCGAGCGCGGTGAACGCCAGCAGGAGTCGTCCGGCCCGCCGCTCGCCCGGGGGCTCAACCGACGGCGCCTTCGTGTGATCATCGTCCTGGGTACCCTCCTCGTGCTCCTGGGAGCGGGTTCCGCCTGGGCGTTGTACGGCTCCTCGTGGCTGCGCGTCGAGCACGTCTCGGTGTCGGGCACGCGCGTGCTGACCCCGGCCGAGGTGCGCCGGGCGGCGGCCGTGCCCGTCGGAAAACCGATGATTTCCGTCGACACGGATGCCATCGAGGCCCGACTTCGCCGGAAATTGCCCCGAATCGACACCGTAGATGTGGTTCGTTCCTGGCCGCATGGAATCGGCCTGAAAGTGATCGAGCGCACTCCGGTCCTGCTCATCCGAAAGGGCGCGCACTTCGTCGAAGTCGACGACGACGGTGTCCGGTTCGCCACGGTCGCGCAGGCGCCGCACGGCGTTCCGATGCTGGAATTGTCCCCGTCCCGGACGGGTTCGGGTGCCGCCAGCTTCCGGCGCTTCGGCGCCGACCGGCTGGTGCGCGAGGCGGTCCGGGTCGCGGGGGACCTGCCGGCCGCCGTGGCGAGGGCCGCCCGGGCCGTCCACGTGCGCACCTACGACGACATCAGGCTGGAGTTGGCCGACGGCCGCACCGTCGCGTGGGGCAGCGGCGAACAGGGCCGTGCCAAGGCACGGGCCCTCACGGCTCTCATGAAAGCATCCCCCGGCGCGCGGCACTTCGACGTCAGCGCGCCCACCGCCCCTGCGTCATCGGGGAGTTGACGCACATCAGCGCAGGCCAGCACCCTGGTTGGGCACTGCTACGGCTGATCACATAGGGTGAAAAGAAAAACGGGAGGTTCGGCGTGTTCGTTGAACGGGCGCCACTTGTCGACTTAGTGTCCTGTTCAGAAGACTCCAGGGAACAGACACACTGGTAACCCTAAACTTCAGGGTTAGGGTTCGGGTCGGCGCTACGGACCGTCCCATTCGGCATCCGTCGTCCCGGCGCGGGGCACCGCACGGCGGCGACAACGTAATTCGAGGCGAGAGGCCTTCGACGTGGCAGCACCGCAGAACTACCTCGCAGTCATCAAGGTCATCGGTGTCGGCGGCGGTGGTGTCAATGCCATCAACCGGATGATCGAGGTCGGTCTCAAGGGCGTCGAGTTCATCGCCATCAACACCGACGCACAGGCGCTGTTGATGAGCGACGCCGACGTCAAGCTCGACGTCGGCCGCGAACTCACCCGC
Source organism: Streptomyces sp. NPDC004658 (assembly GCF_040609555.1). Lineage (NCBI taxonomy): Bacteria > Bacillati > Actinomycetota > Actinomycetes > Kitasatosporales > Streptomycetaceae > Streptomyces > Streptomyces sp. NPDC004658. The sequence continues at coordinate 19,687 of NZ_JBEXKG010000090.1, read as the reverse complement.
GGACTCGGCGCCGGAGCCAACCCGGCCGTCGGCCGCAAGGCCGCCGAGGACCACCGCGAGGAGATCGAGGAGGTCCTCAAGGGGGCCGACATGGTCTTCGTGACGGCCGGTGAAGGCGGCGGCACCGGCACCGGCGGCGCGCCCGTCGTGGCCAACATCGCGCGTTCGCTCGGCGCCCTGACCATCGGCGTGGTCACCCGCCCGTTCACCTTCGAGGGACGGCGCCGCGCGAACCAGGCCGAGGACGGCATCGCCGAACTCCGCGAAGAGGTCGACACCCTCATCGTCATCCCGAACGACCGGCTGCTGTCCATCTCGGACCGCCAGGTCTCGGTCCTGGACGCCTTCAAGTCCGCCGACCAGGTCCTGCTCTCCGGTGTTCAGGGCATTACCGACCTCATCACCACCCCCGGCCTGATCAACCTGGACTTCGCCGACGTCAAGTCGGTCATGTCCGAGGCCGGTTCGGCCCTCATGGGCATCGGCTCGGCCCGCGGCGACGACCGCGCGGTGGCCGCGGCCGAGATGGCGATCTCCTCGCCGCTGCTGGAGGCGTCCATCGACGGCGCCCGGGGCGTGCTGCTCTCCATCTCCGGCGGCTCCGACCTCGGCCTGTTCGAGATCAACGAGGCGGCCCAGCTGGTCAGCGAGGCCGCCCACCCCGAGGCCAACATCATCTTCGGCGCGGTCATCGACGACGCCCTCGGCGACGAGGTCCGGGTCACCGTGATCGCGGCCGGCTTCGACGGCGGCCAGCCGCCCGCCCGCCGGGACAACGTCCTCGGCACGGCCTCCGGATCGGCCCCCGCCCGCCGCGAGGAGCCCGCTCCGGCCCGGCCGAGCGAGCCGAGCCGTCCGTCCTTCGGCTCGCTGGGCAGCGTCAAGCCGAAGGAGGAGCCGGAGCCGGCGCCCGAGCCGGTGGCCGAGATCCCGGTCACGCCGCCGGTGACGCCGGCGCCCCGGACCTACTCGGACAGCGCGGCCGAGGAGCTGGACGTCCCGGACTTCCTCAAGTGATAGGACAGCGCGAGAGCGTGAGCGGCGCGCACTTCGCCTTCACCGACCGGTGGGGCGGGGTGAGCGCCGCTCCGTATGAGGAGCTGAACCTCGGCGGTGCCGTCGGCGACACGCCCGAGGCGGTGCGGGGCAACCGGGAGCTGGCGGCCAAGTCGCTGGGCCTGGACCCCGGCCTGGTCGTCTGGATGAACCAGGTGCACGGTGCCGACGTCGCGGTGGTGGACGAGCCCTGGGGCACGGGGACCGTCGTGCCGGAGGTCGACGCGATCGTCACCGCCCGGCGCGGACTCGCCCTCGCCGTCCTGACCGCCGACTGCGTGCCGGTGCTGCTGGCCGACCCCGTCGCCGGGATCGTCGCCGCGGCGCACGCCGGGCGGCCCGGCATGGTCAAGGGGGTCGTCCCCGCCGCCGTGCGGGCCATGGTGGAACTCGGCGCCGAGACACGCCGGATCGTCGCCCGCACCGGCCCGTCCGTGTGCGGCCGGTGCTACGAGGTGCCGGAGGCGATGCGCGCCGAGGTGGCCGCCGTGGAGCCGGCGGCGCACGCCGAAACGAGCTGGGGCACGCCGGCGCTCGACGTGAGCGCGGGGGTGCACGCGCAGCTCGACCGGCTCGGGGTGTGCGACCGGGCGCAGGCGCCGGTGTGCACGCTGGAGTCGGGCGACCACTTCTCGTACCGACGCGACCGCACCACCGGGCGGCTCGCGGGCTATGTCTGGCTGGACTGATGGGGCATGACGGACCGTAAGACGCAACTCGCCGCAAACCTGGCGAAGGTGGAGGAGCGCATCACCGCCGCGTGCGAGGCTGCCGGGCGCGCCCGGGAGGAGGTGACCCTGATCGTGGTCACCAAGACCTACCCGGCGAGCGATGTGCGGATCCTGTCGGAGCTCGGTGTGCGCCACGTCGCCGAGAACCGCGACCAGGACGCGGCCCCCAAGGCCGCCGCCTGTGCGGATCTGCCCCTGAAGTGGCACTTTGTCGGTCAGTTGCAGACCAACAAGGTGCGTTCCGTGGTCGGTTATGCCGATGTCGTGCAGTCCGTCGACCGTTCCCGGCTCGTCGCCGCGCTGTCGAAGGAGGCGGTGCGGGCGGAGCGCGAGGTGGGCTGTCTCATCCAGGTCGCGCTCGACGCCGGCGCGAGCGGCAGGGGTGACCGCGGTGGCGTGGCCCCGGAAGGAATCGAAGAGTTGGCCGACCTCGTCGCCGGTGCGCCCGGACTGCGGCTGGACGGACTGATGACCGTCGCTCCGCTCACCGGGGAGTACGCGGGGCGCGAACAGGCGGCGTTCGAGCGCCTGATGGTTTTGTCGACTGACCTGCGCCGAGCCCATCCGGCTGCAACCATGGTGTCGGCAGGGATGAGCGCGGACCTCGAACAGGCCGTGGCCGCCGGGGCGACACATGTGCGCGTCGGCACCGCGGTACTCGGAGTCCGCCCTAGGCTCGGGTAACGTCGCCAGGAAGTCGGACCACAGCAGAAAATATGGTCAATGCACGCCAAGGCGGGCACAACGACCACGTGGATCGCGGGCACTTGGCAGTCGTCAGTCGATCCACCACAGAGCGGAGGACTCAGAGCATGGCCGGCGCGATGCGCAAGATGGCGGTCTACCTCGGCCTCGTGGAGGACGATGGGTACGACGGCCGCGGATTCGACCCCGACGACGACTTCGAGCCCGAGTTGGACCCGGAGCCCGAGCGGGACCACCGACGGCACGAGCCGTCGCACCAGTCGCACGGTGCACACCAGTCCCAAAGGGACGAAGAGGTGCGAATCGTACAACCGCCCGCGCCTCGCGAACCGGTCGCCCGTTCGACTTCGCTTGCCGCGGAATCAGGACGTCCGGCGCGGATCGCGCCCGTGGCATCCATCACACAAGAACGTCAGTCCCTGGAGAAGAACGCGCCGGTGATCATGCCCAAGGTCGTGTCGGAACGAGAGCCTTACCGGATCACCACGCTTCACCCGCGGACCTACAACGAGGCCCGTACCATCGGGGAACACTTCCGTGAGGGCACCCCGGTGATCATGAATCTGACTGAGATGGATGACACAGACGCCAAGCGACTTGTCGACTTTGCGGCCGGTTTGGTGTTTGGTCTTCACGGCAGCATCGAGCGGGTGACGCAGAAGGTGTTCCTGTTGTCTCCTGCTAACGTCGATGTCACGGCGGAGGACAAGGCCCGCATCGCAGAGGGCGGGTTCTTCAACCAGAGCTGAGACGTACGACCGGATCGAAGCACGGAAGAGCACGGAACAGGGGAGAGGGAACCACAAGCCATGAGCGTGTTCGCGCAGGTGATCTACATCGCGCTGATGGTGTTCCTCGTCGTGCTCATCTTCCGGCTGGTCATGGACTACGTCTTCCAGTTCGCCCGCTCGTGGCAACCCGGCAAGGCGATGGTGGTCCTCCTGGAGGCCACCTACACTGTCACCGATCCACCGCTGAAGCTTCTGCGGCGGTTCATCCCGCCGCTGCGTCTCGGGGGCGTGGCGCTCGACCTGTCCTTCTTCGTACTGATGATCATCGTCTACATTCTCATCTCCATTGCGCAGGGCTTCGTGAGATGAGGGTGGGGACGATCCGGTCTTGCCGACTGCCGATGACTACGTTGAGGTGAAGAGATGCCGTTGACCCCCGAGGACGTGCGGAACAAGCAGTTCACGACCGTCCGCCTCCGAGAAGGCTATGACGAGGACGAGGTCGATGCCTTCCTCGACGAGGTCGAAGCCGAACTGACCCGTCTCCTCCGTGAGAACGAGGACCTGCGCGCCAAGCTGGCCGCGGCCACCCGCGCCGCCGCGCAGAACCAGCAGAACGCGCGCAAGCCCCCGGAGCAGGACCAGCAGCAGCACCAGCAGCAGGGCATGCGAGGTCCCGGCGCTCCGGTGCCCGCCGGGATATCGGGCCCGCCGCAGCAGCAGATGGGCGGCCCCATGGGTGGTCCGCCCCAGCTGCCGAGCGGTGCCCCGCAGCTGCCCGCCGGTCCCGGCGGTCAGGGCGGCCCGCAGGGTCCCGGTCCGATGGGCCAGGGTCCGATGGGTCAGGGCCCGATGGGCGGACAGCCGCCCATGCAGCAGCAGATGGGCGGCCCGATGGGCGGTCCCATGGGTGGCCCCATGGGCGGTCCGATGGGTGGCCCCGGTCAGGGCCCCGGCGGCGACAGCGCCGCCCGTGTCCTCTCGCTGGCCCAGCAGACCGCCGACCAGGCGATCGCCGAGGCCCGCTCCGAGGCCAACAAGATCGTCGGCGAGGCCCGCAGCCGCGCCGAGGGTCTGGAGCGTGACGCCCGTGCCAAGGCCGACGCCCTGGAGCGGGACGCGCAGGAGAAGCACCGCGTCGCCATGGGCTCGCTGGAGTCCGCCCGCGCCACGCTGGAGCGCAAGGTCGAGGACCTGCGCGGCTTCGAGCGCGAGTACCGCACGCGCCTGAAGTCGTACCTGGAGTCGCAGCTGCGCCAGCTGGAGACCCAGGCCGACGACTCGCTGGCCCCGCCGCGCACCCCGGCCACCGCGTCCCTGCCGCCGTCCCCGGCGCCCTCCATGGCACCGGCCGGCGCGAGCGCCCCGTCGTACGGCGGCAACCAGACGATGGGCGGCAACCCCTCGCCGTCCGCCCCGTCCTACGGCGGCCAGCAGCAGATGACCCCGGCCATGACCCAGCCCATGGCCCCGGTACGCCCGCAGGGTCCGTCCCCGATGGGTCAGGCTCCCTCGCCGATGCGTGGGTTCCTGATCGACGAGGACGACAACTGATCACCGGGCACCAGTACGACAACGGCGTCGGCAGCGTCTGATAGGGCGGGCCCCTTGGACTTCGGTCCTGGGGGCCCGCCCTTTTTACGCGGGTTGCGTGACGACTTCCACGCCGTTGCGTGACGGCGGAACCATGAAGAAGGGCCCGGCCTCCACGACGGAGGCCGGGCCCTTCCGGAACCGCTCGGCGCCTACGCCTTGCGCAGCCGGAACGTGAGGGACAGACCCTCGTCGGTGAACGGGTCACCGAAGCTGTCGTCTGCCTCACCCTGACCGAAGTCGGTCGACAGCACCTCGTCGGCGATCAGCGCCGCGTGCTCGCTGAGGGCCGCGACCACGGCCGGGTCCGTGGAGGTCCAGCGCAGGGCGATCCGGTCGGCGACGTCCAACCCGCTGTTCTTGCGGGCCTCCTGGATCAGCCGGATCGCGTCACGGGCCAGGCCCGCCTGCCGCAGCTCCTCGGTGATCTCCAGGTCGAGCGCCACCGTGGCACCGGAGTCGGAGGCCACCGACCAGCCCTCGCGCGGGGTCTCCGTGATGATCACCTCGTCCGGAGCGAGGGCGACCGTCTCGCCGTCGACCTCCACGGAGGCCGTGCCCTCGCGCAGGGCGAGGGACAGCGCGGCGGCGTCGGCGGCGGCGATCGCCTTCGCCACGTCCTGCACCCGCTTGCCGAACCGCTTGCCGAGCGCCCGGAAGTTGGCCTTCGCGGTGGTGTCGACCAGGCTGCCGCCGACCTCGCTCAGCGACGCCAGCCCCTCGACGTTCAGCTCCTCCGTGATCTGCGCGTGCAGCTCCGGGTCCAGGGCCTCGAAGCCGGTCGCCGCGATCAGCGCCCGGGACAGCGGCTGACGCGTCTTGACACCGGACTCCGCGCGCGTGGCGCGGCCCAGCTCCACCAGCCGGCGGACCAGGACCATCTGCTTCGACAGGTCCGGGTCGATCGCCGACAGGTCCGCCTCCGGCCAGGCGGCCAGGTGCACGGACTCCGGCGCTCCCGGGGTGACCGGGACGATCAGGTCCTGCCACACCCGCTCGGTGATGAACGGGGTGATCGGAGCCATCAGCTTGGTGACCGTCTCCAGCACCTCGTGCAGCGTGCGCAGCGCGGCCTTGTCGCCCTGCCAGAAGCGGCGGCGGGAACGGCGGACGTACCAGTTCGACAGGTCGTCGACGAACGCGGACAGCAGCTTGCCGGCGCGCTGGGTGTCGTACGCCTCCAGCGCCTGCGTCACCTGGTCGGTGAGCGCGTGCAGCTCGGACAGCAGCCAGCGGTCCAGCACCGGGCGCTCGGCCGGCGCCGGGTCCGCCGCGGACGGCGCCCAGTTCGACGTGCGGGCGTACAGGGCCTGGAAGGCGACCGTGTTCCAGTAGGTCAGCAGCGTCTTGCGGACGACCTCCTGGATCGTGCCGTGGCCCACCCGGCGCGCCGCCCACGGGGAGCCGCCGGCCGCCATGAACCAGCGCACCGCGTCCGCGCCGTGCTGGTCCATGAGCGGGATCGGCTGGAGGATGTTGCCCAGGTGCTTGGACATCTTGCGGCCGTCCTCGGCCAGGATGTGGCCCAGGCAGACGACGTTCTCGTACGACGACCGGTCGAAGACGAGCGTGCCGACGGCCATCAGCGTGTAGAACCAGCCACGGGTCTGGTCGATGGCCTCGGAGATGAACTGGGCCGGGTACCGGCTCTCGAACAGCTCCTTGTTCTTGTACGGGTAGCCCCACTGCGCGAACGGCATCGAGCCCGAGTCGTACCAGGCGTCGATGACCTCCGGCACGCGCGTGGCCGTCGTCCCGCAGCCCTCGTGCGGGCAGGCGAAGGTGACCTCGTCGATGTACGGACGGTGCGGGTCGAGGCCCGACTGGTCGGTGCCGGTCAGCTCGCTCAGCTCGGTGAGGGAGCCGACACAGGTGAGGTGGTCCTCCTCGCAGCGCCAGATCGGCAGCGGGGTGCCCCAGTAGCGGTTGCGGGACAGCGCCCAGTCGATGTTGTTGTTCAGCCAGTCGCCGTACCGGCCGTGCTTGACCGTCTCGGGGAACCAGTTGGTCTTCTCGTTCTCCTGGATGAGCCGGTCCTTGATGGCCGTCGTGCGGATGTACCAGGAGGGCTGGGCGTAGTAGAGCAGCGCGGTGTGGCAGCGCCAGCAGTGCGGGTAGCTGTGCTCGTACGGCAGGTGCTTGAAGAGGAGGCCGCGCTGGTTCAGGTCCTCGGTGAGCTTTTCGTCCGCCTTCTTGAAGAAGACGCCGCCGACCAGCGGGACGTCCTCCTCGAAGGTGCCGTCCGGGCGGACCGGGTTCACGACCGGCAGGCCGTAGGAGCGGCACACCTTGAGGTCGTCCTCACCGAAGGCCGGGGACTGGTGCACCAGGCCCGTGCCGTCGTCGGTGGTCACGTACTCGGCGTTCACCACGAAGTGTGCCGGAGCCGGGAACTCCACCAGCTCGAACGGACGTTGGTACGTCCAGCGCTCCATCTCGGCGCCGGTGAAGGTCTGGCCCGTTGTCTCCCAGCCCTCGCCGAGCGCCTTGGCGACGAGCGGCTCGGCGACGACGAGCTTCTCCTCACCGTCGGTGGCGACCACGTAGGTCACCTCCGGGTGTGCGGCGACCGCCGTGTTGGACACCAGGGTCCAGGGGGTCGTCGTCCACACCAGGAGCGCGGCCTCGCCGGCGAGCGGACCGGAGGTGAGCGGGAAGCGGACGTACACCGACGGGTCGACGACCGTCTCGTAGCCCTGCGCCAGCTCGTGGTCGGACAGGCCGGTGCCGCAGCGCGGGCACCAGGGGGCGACCCGGTAGTCCTGGACGAGGAGCCCCTTGGTGAAGATCTGCTTCAGCGACCACCAGACCGACTCCACGTACTCGGGGTCCATGGTCCGGTAGGCGTCGTCCAGGTCGACCCAGTAGCCCATGCGGGTCGTCAGCTCGGCGAAGGCGTCGGTGTGCCGGGTCACGGACTCGCGGCACTTGGCGTTGAACTCGGCGATGCCGTACGCCTCGATGTCCTGCTTGCCGGAGAAGCCCAGCTCCTTCTCGACGGCCAGCTCGACGGGCAGGCCGTGGCAGTCCCAGCCGGCCTTGCGGGCCACGTGGTAGCCGCGCATGGTGCGGAAGCGGGGGAAGACGTCCTTGAAGACGCGGGCCTCGATGTGGTGGGCGCCGGGCATGCCGTTCGCCGTGGGCGGGCCCTCGTAGAACACCCATTCCGGGCGGCCCTCGGACTGCTCCAGGCTCTTGGCGAAGATCTTCTGCTCGCGCCAGAAGTCGAGCACGGCGTGCTCAAGAGCGGGCAGGTCGACCTGTGCGGGCACCTGGCGGTACGTCGGCGCTGTCATCTGCGAGCATCCTCCAACGGACTTGCTGCCTTCCGTCGGAGGGACGAGAGCCTTCGATCCTGTCTACGCCGTGTGCGGCGCGCTCCCGCGGTACCACCCTCCTTGGCCCCCCGCCGCGCCGTACGCGCCGGTGAGCCCCCTCATTGGGGTCGCGAAGCCGGTTCTACTCGCCGCCGCCCTTCGGCTGCGGTTTTCTTCCGGCGGCTCCGGGGTGATCTTCACGTCGCGCTCGCCCCCGGGCTCACACCGTCCCCGGGTCGCTCTGGGCTGCGTACGCCGCTACTCGTCCCCATCCACGCTTCTCGCTCCGCCCAGTGTACGGCGCCGCGCGGACAGCGGCGGACCGGTTTTCCGCGCGGCGCGGGCGGGGGCCGTACGACCGGGCCGTATGACTCGAATGGGCAGGGGAGGGGGCACCGGGGCCGGTGCGGCGCCGGCCCGGCGGATTACCCGGCGGGGAGCTGGGCACAACGGATGCATGCCCGTGGCTCGGGGGGTGCGGGCGGGCGAATCGGGCGGTGTGCCCCGTTGCCGCGGGACTCAAGTCGATTTATCGTCCCAGCACGATTCGCGAGCAAGATCACAATATGTGAAGGGGCCGCGGCCATGGTGGCGAAGAAGACCGCCGTACAGCAGCCGGCGACCGGCAAGACCGGCGCGAGGCCTGCCACCAAGAAGACGGCCCAGGGCAGGACGGCCGCCACGAAGACGGCTGCCCGCAAGCCGGTGGCCGAGAAGGCGGCGCCCGTCGAGGCGGCCGCCACGAAGGCGGGGGCCGGCAAGACGGCCGCCGCCGGGGCGGTGGCCGGGAAGGCGGTGCCTGGAAAGGCGGTGGCCGGGAAGGTGGGCACCGAGGCGGTCGTCGGCAAGGGGGTCGTGGGCAAGGCGGTCGTCGGCAAGGAATCGGCCGCTACCGGGAAGGTCGCGAGGAAGACGGCTGACAAGAACGCTGCTGAGAAGAATGCCGCTGAGAAGAAGCCGGCCGTGAAGAAGCCGGCCGGCGAAACGGGCGTGAAGAAGACCACGGCGGCGAAGGCCGTCGCGAAGACGGCGGCCACCAAGAAGTCGGCCGTCAAGAAGTCGCCCACCAAGGAGTCGGCGGCCAGGAAGTCGCCCACCAAGGAGTCGGCGGCTGACAGGACGGCCGTCGGCGGGACGACCGCCGGCCGAACGGCCGGCAAGAAGCCGGCCGCGAAGGAGACGGCTGTGAAGGACGCGGCGGCCGGGAGGACGGCCGCGGCGGAGAAGGCCGCGATGAGGAGGACGGCCACGAAGAGGTCGGCCGCCAAGCAGACGGCCGTGGCGGAGAAGTCCGCGATGAAGGACACGGCCGCCAAGGACACGGCCGCCAACGGGACGGCCGCCGAGGAAGCGGCCGGCAAGAAGGCCGTCGCCGAGAGGACCGCCACCGGGAAGGCCGCTGCCGAGGAGGCCGCGGTGAAGGGGACGGCCGACAAGAGCACGACCAAGGACGCGGGCGCGGCGCGGGCCGCACAGCAGACGGGAGCCACGACGGTGGTTGCGAAGAAGACTCCTGGCACGGCCACGGCGGAACAGACCGCCGTTCCCAAGGCGCGGCTCGGCGCGGTGGAGCCCGGCGAACTGGCGGTACGCCCCGGCGAGGAGCCCTGGACCTCGGAAGAGGTCGACGAGGCCCGCGCGGAGCTGCAGTCCGAGCTGGAGCGGCTCAGGGAGGAGATCAGCTCGTCCGAGGCGTCCCTGGTCGGCCTGATGCGGGACTCCGGGGACGGTGCCGGCGACGACCAGGCCGACACCGGCACCAAGAACATCACGCGCGAGCACGAGCTGGCGCTGGCCGCCAACGCGCGCGAGATGCTGACCCAGACCGAGCGTGCCCTGGAACGGCTCGACGCGGGCACCTACGGCCTGTGCGAGAACTGCGGCAATCCCATCGGCAAGGCCCGGATGCAGGCGTTCCCGAGGGCCACGCTGTGCGTGGAGTGCAAGCAGAAGCAGGAACGCCGCTCCTGAGCGTGAGGGGCCCTCAGGGCGTGCCGTACTCTCGTCCTCAGTCAGGCACCTAGGTTGAGGGACTCACGTGGCAGAGGCGGAGCGGATCATCGGTACGCCGGGCACCCCGGACGACGGCGGCGAGCACGCGGCGGCGCCCGGAGCACCCGCCGGCGCCGGCGCGGTCGGTGCGTCCGGGGAGGCGGGCCCGGGCGGGCCGGAGACGCCGGCGGGGCGGACCGGCCGCGGGCGCAGGATCGCCGTGCTGTTCGCGGTGGCCGCGTTCGCGTACGCCCTCGACCTGGTCAGCAAGATGCTCGTCGTGTCCCGGCTGGAGGGCCACGCGCCCATCCAGGTCGTCGGGGACCTGCTGGAGCTGCACGCGATCCGCAACCCGGGTGCCGCCTTCGGGTTCGGCGCGGCCTTCACGGTGATCTTCACGCTGATCGCCGCGGCCGTGATCGTCGTGATCATCCGCCTGGCCCGCAAGCTCTACAGCTTTCCCTGGGCGATCGCGCTCGGCCTGCTGCTCGGCGGCGCGCTCGGCAACCTCACCGACCGGATCTTCCGGGCGCCGGGTGTCTTCGAGGGCGAGGTGGTGGACTTCATCGCGCCCAAGGGCTTCGCGGTGTTCAACCTCGCCGACTCGGCGATCGTGTGCGGCGGCATCCTGATCGTGCTGCTGTCCTTCCGCGGTCTGGACCCCGACGGCACGGTCCACAAGGACTGATCGCGGGGTCCGCCCGGGTTTTCCACAGGCTCGTGCGGAGGCGTCCGGCCCGTCCGGCATACTCGACGGGTGAGCACGATTCCCGAGATCCGTACCCTGCCCGTGCCCGACGGCCTGGAGGGCGAGCGCGTCGACGCCGCCATCTCCCGCATGTTCGGCTTCTCCCGCACGAAGGCGGCGGAGCTGGCCGCGGCCGGCAAGGTCCAGGTCGACGGCGCGGTGGTCGGCAAGTCCGAGCGGGTGCGCGGCGGCGCCTGGCTGGAGGTCGAGATGCCGCAGGCGCCCGCGCCGGTGCAGGTGGTCGCCGAGCCGGTCGAGGGCATGGAGATCGTGCACGACGACGATGACGTGGTCGTCATCGTCAAGCCGGTCGGCGTGGCCGCGCACCCGTCGCCGGGCTGGTCCGGCCCGACCGTCATCGGCGGTCTCGCCGCCGCCGGATACCGGATCTCCACCTCCGGCGCCGCCGAGCGCCAGGGCATCGTGCACCGCCTGGACGTCGGCACGTCGGGCCTGATGGTGGTCGCCAAGTCGGAGCGGGCCTACACCTCGCTCAAGCGCCAGTTCAAGGAGCGCACGGTCGACAAGCGCTACCACACCCTGGTCCAGGGCCACCCGGACCCCACGAGCGGCACCATCGACGCCCCGATCGGCCGCCACCCGAACCACGACTACAAGTGGGCGGTCACGGCCGACGGCAAGCCCTCCGTGACCCACTACGACCTCATCGAGGCCTTCCGCGCGGCCTCCCTGCTGGACGTCAAGCTGGAGACGGGCCGCACCCACCAGATCCGCGTCCACATGGCCGCCCACCGCCACCCGTGCGTCGGCGACCTCACCTACGGCGCCGACCCCACCCTCGCCAAGCGGCTGCGCCTGACCCGCCAGTGGCTGCACGCCGTACGCCTCGGTTTCGAGCACCCCGGCGACGGCTCCTGGGTGGAGTTCGAGAGCGACTACCCCGAGGACCTCCAGCAGGCCCTCGACCAGGTCCGGGAGGAGACATGGGCCTGAGCCCCGCCTACACGGTCCGGGTCGCCGAGGACCTCGCCGACCGCGAGGCCTGCTTCTCGGTCCGCAAGGAGGTCTTCGTGGCCGAGCAGGGCGTGGCCGAGGACATCGAGTACGACGCCTACGACGCCGTGGCCGTCCATGTGCTGGCGGTCCGCGAGGACGGGGTGCCGCTGGGCACCGGGCGCCTGCTGCACGGCGAGGCGGCGGCCGGGAAGACCGGCGGGGACCCGGCGGTGGGCTCCCTGGGCCGGCTCGCCGTCTCCCGGGAGGCCCGTGGGCTCGGCGTCGGCGCGGCCCTGGTGCGCGCCATCGAGGACGAGGCACGCGCGCGCGGCCTCACGGCGGTGGACCTGCACGCGCAGACCCACGCCCTGGGCTTCTACGAGCGGCTCGGCTACGAGGCGTACGGCCCGGAGTTCCCGGACGCGGGCATACCGCACCGGGCGATGCGCCGGGCCCTGTAGCCGGGGAGCCGCTGTTCGGCCGCGCGCGACTCCGCCGGGGTGCGCGGGCGTCAAGGCGTCGGTACGCCGGGGCGCGGGCGTCATGGCAGGCTTGAGGTCTGCCGTGTGATCGTCGACTCCCGGAGCGCCGTCCGTGGACCAGCTGGCTCTGTTGTTCGTACTGCTGCTCGGGGCCCTGGTGAGCGTCCCGGTGGGGGACCGGTTCGGAGTGCCGGCGCCGGTGCTGATGACCCTGTTCGGCGGGGCCCTCGCCGTGGCCGAGTTCGTGCCCAACGTGGACATCCCGCCGGATTTGATCCTGCCGGCGCTGCTGCCACCGCTGCTCTACGCCGCCGTGCGCCGGACCTCCTGGCGGCAGTTCGCGGCCAACGTCCGCCCGATCTTCCTGCTGGCCGTGGCCCTGGTGTTCGTGACGACGGTGTGCGTGGCGTTCGTCGCCAACGCCATCGTGCCGGGGCTTCCGATCGCCGCCGCCGTCGCGCTGGGTGCCCTGATCGCGCCGCCCGACCCGGTCGCCGCGACGAGCGTCGCCGGCCAGCTGGGGCTGCCGCGGCGCCTGGTGTCGATCCTGGAGGGCGAGGGCCTCTTCAACGACGTCACCGCCATCGTGCTGTACCACGTGGCAATCGCCGCGGCCGTGAGCGGCACGTTCTCGCCCTGGCGGGCCGGTCTGGACCTGGTGCTGTCGGCCGTCGTCGCGGTGGCCGTGGGCCTGGTGCTGGGCTGGGGGGCGAACAAGCTGATGGACCTGCTCGGTGATCCGACGCTGCAGATCGGCATGACCCTGCTGGTGCCGTACGCCTCCTATGTGCTCGCCGAGCGGCTGCACGGCTCCGGGGTGCTCGCGGTGCTCACCACGGCGCTGTTCCTCGCCGAGTACGCCACCGACGCCGACGACGTGATGACCCGGCTCGCCGGGCACACCTTCTGGGACATCATCGACACCCTCGTCACGGGCGTCGCCTTCGGACTCATCGGTCTGGAGCTGCACAACGCCATCCGCACGGCCCAGGGGCGGTGGGGCGAGATGCTCGGCTGGGCGGCGGCCGTGGTGGGCGTGGTGATCGTCGTACGGCTGCTGTGGCTGCTGCCGGCGACCTGGCTGACCAAGCGGCTGCACGCCCGCCGGAACTACGACGAGGAGATCCCGGTGAGCTGGCGGGAGACCGTCGTGATGTGGTGGTCCGGGATGCGCGGGGTGGCCTCGGTGGCGCTGGCGCTGGCCGTGCCGCTCAAGACGGACGCCGGGGCGCCGTTCCCCGACCGCGACGAGATCGTCTTCATCGCCTTCGGGGTGATCGTGGCCACGCTGGTGGCGCAGGGGCTGACGCTGCCGTGGCTGGTGAGGCGGCTCGGCGTGCGGGCCGACTCCGAGCGGGAGAAGGAGTTCGAGAAGGAGCTGGCGGTGCGGGCGGCGAAGGCCGCGAAGCGGCGGCTGCGGGAGATCGAGCAGGTGGAGGAGCTGCCCGAGGAGCTCTCCGAGCAGATGCTGCGGCGGGCGTTCGACATCGGCATCCGGATCAGCCCGGACATGGGCGAGGAGGAGCGGCGGGAGGCGCATCACCAGCGGGCCAGGCGGCTGAAGCGGGTGCGGCGCATCCAGAACGAGATGCTGAGCGCCGCGCGCCACGAGGTACTGGCGGCACGGAGCGAGCCGGGGGCGGATCCGGAGATCGTGGACCGGGTGCTGCGGCACCTCGACGTGCGCAGCCTGCGGTGAGTGCTCCGCACGAGCCCCCGGCCAGTCATACGAATGTGCCGACCCTGTGGACAACCCTCGGCGTCCCCCGTCTTTCGCTCCTACGCTCGGATCATGACTCGCAACATCGTGATCAGTGGTGGCGGTACGGGCATCGGACGGGCGGCGGCGCGGGCGTTCGCGGCGGACGGGGACCGGGTGCTGTTGCTCGGGCGGCGCGCGGGCGTGCTGGAGAAGGCCGGTGTCCCCGGGGCCCTCACCTACGCCGCGGACCTCTCCGAACCGGGTGACGTGCGCGGTGTCGCCCGGTTCGTCGCCGACGAGCTGGGCACCGTCGACGTGCTCGTGAACGGAGCCGGAGGAGCCGGGTACCTGGAGCCCCCGGCCGGCAGCGACGACCCCGTCGACCGGGTCGCCCACAACTGGACCGTCAACTTCCGGCAGAACACCCTGACCGCCGCGCTCCTCACCGAGGCGCTGAAGGACCGGCTCGCCGAGCCCGGCGGGCGGGTGCTGTTCCTGAGTTCCATCGCCGCCTACCGGGGCTCGGGCACGGGTGCCTACGCGGCGGCCAAGGCCGGGCTGCACCCGTACGCCCACGACCTGGCCCGGGAGCTGGGCCCGCGCGGCATCACCGTGAACGTGGTCGCCCCGGGGTACGTCGAGGACACCGAGTTCTTCGGCGACACCATGGACGAGGCCCGGCGGGAAAGGCTCATCGCGGACACCTCGACCGGCCGCCCCGGCATACCCGGTGATGTCGCCGAGACCCTGCACTGGCTCGCCTCGCCCGCCGCCGGTCACATCACCTCGCAGATCGTCCAGGTGAACGGAGGTGCCGAACGGGGCCGTTGAGCGGCTCGGGCGGTCAGCCCCGGCCGGTGCGCGGGAACTCGTAGGCCCGGCGGAGGGAGGCGCCGTCGGGGGACGGGACGCGGGACGGCGGCAGCACCGACTCCGCGGTGTTCACCCGGGGCAGCGCGTAGGGGTGCTCCGTCGACAGCCAGGTGATCATCTGCTCGCGGACCGTGATCCGCACCGTCCAGATGTCGTCCGCGTCCTTCGCCGTCACCAGCGCGCGCACCTGGATGGTGTTCGGCGTGGTGTCCGTCACCTGGAGATTGCAGGCGCGGCCGTCCCAGGCCGGGCACGAACGCAGGATGTCCCGCAGCTTCTCGCGCATCGCCTCGATCGGCGCGCTGTGGTCCAGATGCCAGTAGACGATCCCGGTCATCTGCGGGGTGCCACGGGACCAGTTCTCGAAGGGTTTGGAGGTGAAGTACGACACGGGCATGGTGATCCGGCGCTCGTCCCAGGTGCGGACCGTCAGGAAGGTGAGGGTGATCTCCTCGACGGTGCCCCACTCGCCGTCGACCACGACGGTGTCGCCTATGCGCACCATGTCGCCGAAGGCGATCTGCAACCCGGCGAACATGTTCGAGAGCGTCGACTGGGCGGCGACACCGGCGATGGCGGCGATGATGCCCGCCGAAGCCAGCAGGGAGGCGCCCGCCGCGCGCATCGCCGGGAACGTCAGCAGCATCGACGAGACGGCCACGACGATGACGATCGCGGACACCACCCGCATGATGAGCTCCACCTGTGTGCGCACCCGGCGCACCCGGGCCGCGTCGCGGTGGATGCGGGCATAGCGGGTGTAGGTGGTCTCGACGACCGCCGCGGCGATGCGGATCACCAGCCAGGCGGCCGACCCGATCAGCACGAGCGTCAGCGTCCGGCCGATGCCGACCTGGTGCCGCTCCAGCAGCTTCGCCTGGTCGTACGATCCGCGCAGCAGAGCGGTGCACAGGACGAGCTGGTAGGGGATGCGGGCACGGCGCAGCAGCCCCCACAGCGGGGTGTCGTGGTCGCGTTCGTCGGCCTTGCACAGCAGCCGGTCGGTGGCCCAGCCGATGGCCAGGGTCAGCAGCACCGTGCCGCCGAGCACGATCAGGGGGCGGAGTACGTTCTCCATGCCTCCGCTCCTAACCGGCGAGAGGAGGTCATGAACATGTGAGTTCTGCGGGTTCCTGGGTACGGCGGCACCGGCACTGCCGTGGCCGGCTGGCACCATGGCCTCATGAACATCATGCTCTTTCACTCGACCTTCGGGCTCAGGCCCGCGGTGCGCGAGGCCGCGGACCGGCTGCGCGCGGCGGGCCACGAGGTGTGGACGCCGGACCTCTTCGAGGGGCGTACGTTCGACACCGTCGAGGAGGGTATGGAGTTCAAGGAGCGGATCGGCAAGGAGGAACTGCTCAAGCGGGCCGTGCTGGCGGCGGCGCCGTACTCGGACCGGGGGCTGGTCTACGCGGGGTTCTCGCTCGGCGCGTCCATCGCCCAGACCCTGGCCCTCGGCGACGACAAGGCGCGCGGGCTGCTGCTCCTGCACGGCACGTCCGACATCGCGCCGAACGCGCACGTGGACGAACTGCCGGTGCAGTTGCACGTGGCGGAGCCGGACCCGTTCGAGACGGACGACTGGCTGAGCGCCTGGTACCTGCAGATGGGCCGCGCGGGCGCCGATGTGGAGGTCTACCGGTACGCCGGGGCCGGGCACCTCTACACCGACCCCGGGCTGCCGGACTACGACGCGGAGGCCGCCGAGGCCACCTGGCGGGTGGCGCTCGGCTTCCTCGAGTCGCTCGGCTGAGCGGTCGCCCCGGGGCGGTTACACCGGGTCGTAGGTGCGCTCGACCTTCTGCGTGCCGCTGCGGGTGCGGTAGGAGCGCGCCCAACTGGAGGTCGCGTTCGGGTCGGTGCGGTCGGACAGCACGTAGTAGTCCATCTGCGCGCGGTCGGCAGTGATGTCGAGCACGCCGTAGCCGTGCCGGTCGGTGTCCACCCAGTGGACGTGCCGGTTGGCGGCCTTGATGACCGGCGCGGCGATCGCGGAGACCGTGCCCTCGGGCACCTTCACGATGTCGTCCAGGTTGTCGGAGGTCACCGAGGTCACCACGAACTCGGTGGCCGCGGACGCCGACAGCGGGTAGGTGCCCGCGTCCACCGGGACGTCGTTGGCCCACGCCATGTGGATGTCACCGGTCAGGAAGACGGTGTTGCCGATGGCGTTGGAGCGCAGGTGGGCCAGCAGTTCGCGGCGGTCGTCGGTGTAGCCGTCCCACTGGTCGGTGTTGGCGGCGATCCCCTCCTGGGGCAGTCCGAGCAGCTTGGCGAGCGGCTTGAACAGGTCGGCGGACAGCGAGCCGAAGGAGAACGGCGAGATCATCACGGAGTTGCCGACCAGCCGCCACCTGGTGTCGGAGGCCTTCAGGCCGGCCTTCAGCCAGTCGAGCTGGGCGCGCCCGGTGAGCGTGCGGTCCGGGTCGTCCACCGAGCCGCTGGCCGTGGACGCCTGCTGGGAACGGAAGGACCGCAGGTCCAGCAGGGAGAGGTCGGCGAGCTTGCCGAAGCGCAGCCGGCGGTAGGTGGTGCCCGCGATGGCGGGGCGGACCGGCATCCACTCGAAGTACGCCTGCTTGGCGGCGGCCTGACGGGCCGCCCAGGTGCCCTCGGCGCCCTCGGTGTGGTTGACGGCGCCGCCCGACCAGGCGTTGTCGGCGAACTCGTGGTCGTCCCAGATCGCGATGACCGGCGCCTTCAGGTGCAGGGCCTGGAGGTCGGGGTCGGTCTTGTACGTGGCGTGCCGGATCCGGTAGTCGGCGAGGGTGAGGATCTCGCCCGCCGGCGCGTGCGGGCGGACGACCTTGCCCCGGGTCCCGTACTCGCCGGACTTGTACTCGTAGATGTAGTCGCCGAGGTGCAGCCAGGCGTCCAGGTCGTTCCGGGCGGCGAGGTGGCGGTAGGCGGAGAAGTAACCGGCCTCCCAGTTGGCGCAGGAGACGACGCCGAAGCGCAGGGAGGAGACGTCCGCGTCCGCCGCCGGCGCGGTGCGGGTGCGCGCCACCGGGGAGTCGGTGCCGCCGGCCGAGAAGCGGAACCAGTAGTCGGTGGCCGGCTCCAGGCCGCGGATGTCGGCCTTCACGGTGTGGTCGGAGGCGGCCGTCGCGGTGGTGGAGCCCTTGGCGACGATGCTGGTGAACGCCTTGTCCCTGGCGACGACCCAGCTGACCTCGGTGTCCGGGCCGAGCCCCGAACCCGGTATCGCCTCCGGGACCGGGGTCACCCGGGTCCACAGCAGTACGCCGTCGGGCAGCGGGTCGCCGGAGGCGACACCGTGCAGGAAGGCGGGGGTGTCCGTGGCGGCGCGGGCCGGCAGTGCGGCGGCCAGCGGTCCGGCCAGGACAGCGGTCGCCGCCGCGGCCTTGACGACCGTACGGCGGCGGGGCGAAAGCGGACCGAGGCCCTGGGAGGCCTCGGATGATCTGTATCGACTGGTCACGGACGATCAGGTTACTGATCGGTACGCGCGCGAGCGGGCGAACTTCCAAAAGTTCGCCCGCTCTTCGGCCGATGGTCGGATCAGCCGGCCGGGTCAGCCCTTGAGGGCGGCCTCCAGCGCGGTGTTGAACTCGGCGACCGACATGGGCGCGTTCTTGCCGTCGGAGCCGGTCAGCGTCTTGCCGTCCATCTTCAGGGTCGGGGTGCCCGAGATGCCGTCCTTGTCGAAGATCTTGGACTCCTCCAGCGCCCACCTGTCGTAGGTGCCGTCCTTCACGGCCTTCTGGAACGCCGCGTTGCCCTTCAGCGCGGGGACCGTGTCAGCGATCTCGATGAGGTAGCTGTCGTCCTTGAACTTGTCGGTGGTCTCCTCGGGGTGCCACTTCTTCGAGTACATCGCGGTCTTGTACTCGAGGAACGCCTCGGGGCTGACGTTGAGCGCGGCGCCCAGCGCGCTGAGCGCGTTCTTGGAGCCCTCGCCGGTCAGGTTCTTGTCGAGGAAGGTGGCACCGACGTACTGGATCTTGAACTTGCCCGCGTCGAGGTCCTTCTTGACGGTCGGGCCGACCGCCTGCTCGAACTGGGCGCAGACCGGGCAGCGCGGGTCCTCGTACATCACGAGGGTCTTCTTGGCGCTGCTCTTGCCGATGACGATCGTCGTGCCGTCCGTGCCCGTGGTGTTGGCCGGCTTGACGAGCTTGTCGTCCTTCGCGGCCTCCCAGTAGGCGGGCTTGTTGTTCTGCACGACGGCGTAACCTATGCCGCCGGCCGCGGCCAGGACGGCCACGACCGAGGCGGCCACGACGAGCTGCCGCTTGGCCTTGTCGCGCTTGGCCTGCCGCTCGCGCTCCTGGCGCAGCCGCTCCCGGGCCGCCATCTTCGCCGACTGGCTGTTCCGCTTGCTCATAGTGGTGATCTCCATATGGGACGCGCACACGTCGTACGCGGGATACGTGTGGGGGACTGGTCGTGCTCAGGCGAATGCCGGTGAGCGCGGCGGTCCTCGCCGTCCCAGGGAGTGCGTGAGGAGCCGGTCGCGGGCGGCGGCGCGGTGCGGGACCGGGCGGGGCAGCCGGCGGGCCGGCAGCGGCCGTGCGGCGACCGCGGCCACCGCCAGCAGCAGCGGCCGGAACGTGGTGGCGGCGACCGCCCGCAGCAGCTGGGTCAGTGCCCGCTCGCCCCGGCGCAGCCAGGCGGCGGCGAGCAGCCCCACGCCGATGTGCGTGGCGAGCAGCAGCCAGGCGGCGGCCGGGCTGGCGTGGGCGAGCAGCGCCCCGGCACATGTTCACCTGCCCGGTCACCTCGCCGTTCTCCACGAGGTAGACGCCGTCCCGGGTCAGGCCCGTCAGCAGCAGC
>NZ_JBEXKG010000089.1:0-31369 GCF_040609555.1 Streptomyces sp. NPDC004658 | reverse complement strand
CCCCGGGCCGCGCAGCCCGCCGGGGAGCCCGCCCCGCCCCGCCCCCGGGCGGCGATGCCGGGGCCGTCCCTGCTCTACCGCTCCGGCATCCAGGTCCGGCCGCACCGGGACACCCCCGGGGTGCCTGACGTCTCGGCGCTCTCCTGGCTCGTCGCCGACGCGGACAGCGGCGAGGTGCTGGCCGCGTACGACGCCCACCGCCGGCTCCCGCCCGCGAGCACCCTGAAGACCCTCTTCGCGCTCACCGTCCTCCCGGTGCTGCCCAGCGGGCAGCAGCACACCGTGCGGTACGGCGAACTGGACGACGTCGGCGAGGGCAGCAGCCTGGTCGGCGTCGAGGAGGGGCACACCTACCAGGTGGCCGACCTGTGGCGCGGCGTCTTCCTCAGCTCCGGGAACGACGCCGTGCACGTGCTCGCCCGCATGGGAGGCGGCTGGGAGGCCACCGTCGCCCGCATGCAGGACAAGGCCCGCTCGCTCGGCGCCCTCGACACCCATGTGGTCTCCCCGGACGGCTACGACGCCCCCGGCCAGGTGTCCTCCGCCTACGACCTCGCGGTGTTCGGCCGGACGGGCCTGCACAACCCCGACTTCGTCCGGTACTGCGCCACCGCCCAGGCCCCCTTCCCCGGTGACGGGTCGCCGTACCCCATCGAGAACACCAACCGGCTGCTGACCGGCGAGGACGGGGTGGCCCCGTACCCCGGACTCATCGGGATCAAGAACGGCTACACCAGCAACGCCGGCAACACCCTGGTGGCAGCGGCGCGGCGCGGCGGGCGCACCCTGGTGGTGAGCGTGCTGAACCCTCAGGCGGACGGCGGGTTCACCGTGTACGAGGAGGCCCGCGCCCTGCTCGACTGGGGCTTCGCGGCGGCCGGGCGGGTCGACCCGGTCGGCTCGCTGGACGGGCTGCGGCCGCACCCCTCCCGGCCGGCGGCGTCCGCGACACCCGTGGTGGCGGCCGTGGCACCGGAGGACGACTCCGACTGGTCCGGCACCGCCGTCGTCGCGGGGCTCTCCGGGCTCGGCGCGGGGGCCGTGGCGCTGGTACTGCGGGCCAAGGGGAACCGGGGCGCCCGCGACTGACCCACCGGCAGGCCGAGCAGCAGGCCCAGCGAGATCCACGTGTAGAGGTTGCCGCCCAGGAACCCGTCGAGGCCGGAGGCGTCGTCGAACCACAGCCACACCACGCTGGTGCACAGCACCACGTACAAGGCGGCCGCCGTCCGCGGGTGCCCCGCGCGGACCAGCACCGCGAACGAGGGCAGCAGCCACACCAGATGGTGCACCCAGGTGATCGGGCTGACCAGGCAGGCCGCCGCGCCGGTGAGCGCGAACGCCGCCGTCCAGTCCCCGGCCGCGACCGCCCGACGGCCGCGCCAGGCCCAGACGCAGAGGGTCAGCAGGACCGCCGTCGCCCACAGGGGGCGGCCGGTCTCGCCGAGGCGGGCCAGCACCCCTTGCAGCGACTGGTTCGACACGTAGTCGAGGCGGCCCACCCGGCCGGTGTCCCAGAGCGCCTCCGTCCAGTAGAAGCGGGAGGCCGCCGGGTCGGCCCAGGCGGCCAGCGCGGTGGCGGCCACCGCGACGGCCGTCGCCGTGCCGGCCGCCCGCCGGCGCCCGGCGAGCAGCAGCAGACCGATGAAGAGGGCGGGGGTGAGCTTCACGGCGGCGGCGAGCCCGATCCCCACGCCTGCCCAGCGACCCCGCCCGCTCGCCAGCAGCCAGCAGTCGCCGAGGACGAGGGCGAGCAGCACCAGGTTCACCTGGCCGAAGCTGACGGTGTCCCGCAGCGGTTCGAACAGGGCGAGCAGGCACAGGCACAGCGCCCACCGGTACCAGCCGTGCCGGCGCGCACGCGGCCCGGCCAGGACGGCCAGGACCACCGCGAGCGCGGCGAGGTTCACCAGCAGGGACACGACGATCGCCGCCGTCCGGCCGAGCAGGGCCAGCGGCAGCATGGCGACGGCGGCGAACGGCGGGTACGTGAACCCGTACGCCGTGCCCGGCACCCGGTAGTCGTAGATCCGGCCGCCGTGGTGCACCCAGGTGTGCACGGTGCCGTAGTACACCCGCAGGTCGAAGAAGCCGCGCAGCAGCGGCACGGTGGCCGTGAACACCGTCACCGCCGCCACGAGGAGCAGGACGAACAGCAGCCGGCCCCGGTCCGTGCGCGGCCCCGGCTCCTCCAGCCGCCCGGGCAGTCCCGGCCGTGCCCGCCGGCCCGTCATGCCGCCCGCCCCGGAACCGGGGCCCGGACCGACCGGTGGACCTGGCCGGCCTGGTGGGCCTGCCACAGGACGACCACCCCGAGCGCCCCGCCGGAGACCGCGAGTACCAGCTGGCCGAGGTCGGCCGGGCCGCCGCTGGGCAGGACCGCGAGGGCGAGCACCCCCGCCGGCACGGCCACCCGGTGCCGTACCGAGGTGCTGGGCGCGGCGGCGGCGATGAGGAACAGGCCCCAGAGCACGTACCAGGGGCGGATCGCCGGGCCGAAGACGGCGACCGCGAGCAGGCTCAGGCCCAGCGCGTACACGGGCCGGGGCCGTAGGCGCAGCCATATCAGCAGGACGGCCGCGGCGGTGGCCGCGAGGCCCAGCAGATGCCAGGCCGGGACGGCCAGCGGGGCCAGGCCGCTGCCGAGGTGTTCGAGCAGGGCGCCGGTGGCGCGGCCGAGCAGACTGGTCAGCGCCCAGTTGTGCGGGGAGACCGGGGTGTCCAGGGCGCCGATCCAGCCGTAGCCGGTGCCGGCGACGGCCGTGGCGGCGACCGTCGTCGTGGCGGAGGCCGCCGCCGTGGTCAGCACGGTGGGCAGGGGACGGCGGCCGGAGCGGACCCGCAGGGCCACGACGACCGGCAGGCCGAGCGCCGCCGGAGCCTTGACCAGGGCGGCCAGCGTGACGAGGACGGCGCCGACGACGGGTCCGCGGCCCCGCGCGGCGACCAGGCCGAGCCCGAGCAGGCCGAGCATCAGGGCGTCGTTGTGGGCACCGGCGACCAGGTGCAGCAGCACGAGCGGGTTCAGGGCGCCGAGCCACAGGGCGGCGGCCGGGTCGGCCCCGCTGTGCCGGGCGAGGCGGGGCAGCGCCACCGCCATCAGGGCCACGCCGAGCAGGGCGACCAGGCGCATGCCGAGCAGGCCGGCGGGCACCTCGCCGCGGGTCAGTCCGGACAGCGCCGAGGCGAGGGCCAGGAACGCGGGGCCGTAGGGGGCGCCGGTGTGCCGCCACATGGGGGCGACCTCGTCGGCGAGCGGCCCGCCGAGCCGCGCCGGGCCGTGGGCGTAGACGTCCATGTGGGCGTCGACCATGGCGCCCTGCGCGAGATAGCTGTACACGTCCCGGCTGAACAGCGGCGGGGCCAGCAGCAGCGGGGCCGCCCACACGGCCAGGACGAGCAGCAGGGCGCGCGGGGCGGGCGGCTCGGGACCGCGGACCAGCCGGCCGAGGAGCACCCAGGCGGCGATGAGCAGCACGACGCCGAAGTAGACCCCGACCAGGCCGAGCGCCGCCTGCGCGGAGGCGGGTGCCGGCAGGTCCCGGACGGGGAGGGCGCCGGCCGTCTCACCGCCGAGTGCGAGCGAGGCGGTACCGGCCAGACCCAGCACCTGGCAGCGGCGGAGATCGACGGGGAATGCCATGGCCAACACCCGGTCAGGGTGTCAACACGGGGTGGCCGGAAGACGACGGCAGCCCTGCCGGGCGGGGGCCGAGGTGTGACCGGCGCGTGGTGCGTTCCGGTCGGATCCGTCGCCGGTCCCTCGTGGCCCGGCGGCTCCCCCCGGACTCCCCCGTCCGGGTCGGAAGACGACGCCCGTCAGAACACCGACAGCCCGGTCAGGGTCGTGAAACGGTCCAGGGCCGCCACACCCGCCACCGAGTTGCCGCGTTCGTCCAGGCCCGGGCTCCACACGCAGAGCGTGCACCGGCCCGGTACGACGGCGATGATCCCGCCGCCGACGCCGCTCTTGCCGGGCAGGCCGACGCGGTAGGCGAAGTCACCGGCCGCGTCGTACGTGCCGCAGGTCAGCATGACCGCGTTGACCTGCTTGGCCTGGCTGCGGCTGAGCAGCCTGCTGCCGTCGGCGCGGATGCCGTGCCGGGCGAGGAAGCCGGTGGCGAGGGCCAGGTCGGCGCAGGAGGCGGCGATGGAGCACTGCCGGAAGTACTGGTCGAGCAGGACCGGCACCTCGTTGTCGATGTTGCCGTAGGACGCCATGAAGTGGGCGAGGGCCGCGTTGCGGTCGCCGTGGGCGGTCTCGGAGGCGGCGACCTCCTCGTCGAAGCCGAGATCGGGGTTCCCGCTCTCGGTACGCAGGAAGGACAGCAGTTCGCCGGCCGCGTCCCCGGTACGGGTGTGCAGGCGGTCGGTGACGACGAGCGCGCCCGCGTTGATGAAGGGGTTCCGCGGGATGCCGTTCTCGTACTCCAGCTGGACCAGGGAGTTGAACGGGTTGCCGGAGGGTTCGCGGCCCACGTGCTCCCACAGTTCGTCGCCCTCGCGGGCCAGGTCCAGGGCGAGGGTGAACACCTTGGTGATCGACTGCGTGGAGAACGGCTGCCGCCACTCCCCGACCCCGTACACCGTGCCGTCCAGTTCGGCGACGGCCATGCCGAACCGGCGCGGGTCGCGGGCGGCGAGCGCCGGGATGTAGTCGGCGGACCGGCCGCGCCCGGGCGTGCGGTCGATCTCCGCCATGATGCGATCGAGGACCGGCTGGAACTGCGAGGACATGATCGTCATCATGCCGCACCCGCGACACCGGGGCGCTCCCGGGGCGTCGGGCGCCCGCGTGCAACGCCAGTGCGGGGACCGACTCTGGGAACCCCGGGGGTGACGGCACTCGCGGGCCGGGCGGGAGGCCCGGCCGGGCGGCACCCACGGGCCGGGCGCGAGGCCCGGCCGGGCAGGAGGTCGAGCCGGGCAGGAGGCCGAGCCGGGCGGGAGGCCGAGCCGGGCAGGAGGCCGAGCCGGGCGGGAGGCCCTACCGGGCAGGAGCGCCGGCCCAGCCACAAGCGCCCCACCGGGCACGACACCCCGGCAGGGCGGGAGGCCGGGCAGGAGCACCAGGCCAGCCGGGAGCGCCGCGCCGGGCAGGGGGCCCCGGCAGGGCAAGAGCACCCGACCAGCCACAAGCGCCCCGCCCGGCAGGGCAAGAGCACCGAACCAACCAGAAGCGCCCCGCCGGGCCGCGCGCGGGTGCCGGTCAGATCGCCGGCGTCGTCCCGCTGCCGGCGAGCACCTCGGGTCGCAGGAGTCCCGTGAGCCGTTCGGCGGGCAGCAGGCCCTTCTCCAGGACCAGTTCGGCCACGCCGCGCCCCGTCGCCAGGGCCTCCTTGGCGATGTCGGTGGCGGCGGTGTAGCCGATGTGCGGGTTGAGCGCGGTGACCAGGCCGATGGAGTTCTCGACGGTGGCGCGCAGCCGCTCGGTGTTGGCGGTGATGCCGGACACGCAGCGCTCGGCGAGTGTCAGGCAGGCCGTCCGCAGGTGCGTGACGGACTCCGACAGGGAGTGCAGGATGATCGGCTCGAAGGCGTTGAGCTGGAGCTGTCCCGCCTCGGCGGCCATGGTGATGGCGACGTCGTTGCCGATCACCTCGAAGGCGACCTGGTTGACCACCTCGGGGATGACCGGGTTGACCTTGCCCGGCATGATCGACGAACCGGCCTGTACCGGCGGCAGGTTGATCTCACCGAGACCCGCGCGCGGACCGGAGGACAGCAGCCGCAGGTCGTTGCAGCTCTTGGAGAGCTTGACCGCGATGCGCTTCAGGACGCCGGACATCTGGACGAAGGCGCCGCAGTCCTGGGTGGCCTCCACCAGGTTGGCCGCGGTCACCAGCGGCAGGCCGGTGATGGCCGACAGGTGTCGGCGGGCCGCCTCGGCGTACCCGGGGGGAGCGTTGAGGCCGGTGCCGATGGCCGTGGCACCGAGGTTGATCTCATGGATCAGCTCGACGGCCTCGGCGAGACGGCTGCGGTCCTCCTCGATCATGACGGCGAACGCGGAGAACTCCTGACCGAGCGTCATCGGTACCGCGTCCTGCAACTGTGTACGGCCCATCTTGAGCACGTCACGGAACTCGACGGCCTTGCGGGCGAACGCGTCCTGGAGCACGGACATCGCCTTGAGCAGTCCACGTACGGCGAAGATCGTCGCCACCTTGACGGCCGTCGGGTAGACGTCGTTGGTCGACTGGCCGAGGTTGACGTCCTCGTTGGGGTGCAGGTGCGTGTACTGGCCCTTGGCGTGGCCGAGCAGTTCCAGCGCGCGGTTGGCCACGACCTCGTTGGCGTTCATGTTGGTGGACGTGCCGGCACCGCCCTGGATGACGTCCACGACGAACTGGTCGTGCAGCTCGCCGGCCCGGATCTCCCGGCAGGCGGCGACGATCGCGGCCGCCTTCCCGGGTGCCAGCAGCCCGAGTTCCTCGTTGGCGAGGGCGGCGGCCTCCTTCACGGCGGCCAGGGCGTCGATCAGGTGCGGGTAGGCGGAGATCGGCGTGCCGGTGATGGGGAAGTTCTCCGTCGCGCGCAGGGTGTGGATGCCCCAGTACGCGTCGGCGGGCACATCGCGGTCGCCGAGCAGATCGTGTTCGCTGCGGGTGGCGGCGGTCATGAGGGTACGGTCCTCTTCCTGAGGTGCGGAGGGGAAAGCGCCCCGGAAGGGGGCGCGGGGAACTGCGCGATCAGCCACGACGGACCCGCGGATCCACGACGGCCGATCCGGCGGGGCTACGCGCAGGCGGTGAGCGGAACCGGGTCCAGCGCGCGCACGGCCCGTACGCATCCCACCGGCTCCCCTCCCCCGAGCAGCGGCTCCCCCGCGAACTCGACGAGCAGGGCGGGGTCGACGCCCGCGCGAGCGAGCGCCGCCGCGGCGACGGGAATCCGCGCCCGGTTCGCCCCGTCGGCGATCTTCACGGCGACGGCCCGTCCGTCCGGCAGCGCGGCGACCTGCACGCCTTCGAAGCCGTCCTTGGTCAGCAGCCCCGGCACGGCCCGCATCAGCGCGGCCACGTCACGTCCCGCTCCGGAGGCCATCTCGGCGTGCTCGCGCATCGCGTCGGCGACCCGGGCCTCGGGCGTGCCGGGCGCGGCGGAGGTGATCCGGGCGAGGGCGCGGGCCAGTCCGTGCAGGGAGATGGAGAACAGCGGCGCACCGCAGCCGTCGACGGTGACGCGGGCGACGCGCTGGCCGGTCAGCTCCTCGACCGTGGCGGCGACGGCCCGCTGGAGCGGGTGCCCGGGGGCGAGGTAGTCGTCCAGGGACCAGCCGTTGAGCTTCGCGGTCCACAGCATGGCGGCGTGCTTGCCGGAGCAGTTCTGGGCGAGCCGGGAGGGCGGCCGGCCCTCGCGGACCCAGGTGTCCCGGACCGCCGGGTCGAACGGCATGTCGGGCACGTTGCGCAGGTGGTCCTCGGTGAGGCCGGCGAGTTCGAGGATGCGCCGGGTACCGGCGAGGTGGCGTTCCTCCCCGGAGTGGCTGGCGGCGGCCAGCGACAGCAGTGCGCCGTCGAGCGGCAGCCCGGCCCGCAGCATGGCCACGGCCTGGACGGGTTTGAGGGCCGAGCGCGGGTAGAAGGCCGCCTCGATGTCACCGAGCTGGAACCGGACCTGGCCGTCGGGGCCGAGGACGACGACGGAGCCGTAGTGGATGCCCTCGACGACCCCGCCGCGCACGAGGTGGGCGACGGGGGCGTGGAGGGGTTCGCGGACGACGGGCGCGTCGGCGGGGGAACTGCTGTGCATCATTGCCTGAATCATGGGGTCGGGGTCGGCCGGTCCGCGGGTCACGCGTCGGCGCCGGTGGATGTGCGGGTCATACGGGCGCGGATGGCGTACCAGCCCGCGACCAGTGCGGCGACGATCAGCGGCAGACAGAGCACGGTGGTGCGTCCGGCGCCGCCGTCGGCGTACATGAGGACCAGGACGGAGGCGAGGAAGGCCAGCGTCACGAGTTCGGTCCAGGGGGAGCCCGGCAGGCGGTAGGACGGCCGGGTCAGCTCGCCGCCGCGGGTCTTCCGCCAGAAGAGCAGGTGGCAGAGCATGATCATGCCCCAGGTGGCGAGGATGCCGATCGCCGCGAAGTTGAGGACGATCTCGAACGCGTCGGCGGGGACGACGTAGTTCAGACCCACGCCGAGGACGCAGATGCCGCTGGTGAGCAGGATCCCGCCGTACGGCACCTGGCTGCGGCTCATCCGGCCGGTGAACTTCGGGGCGGAGCCGCTCATCGCCATGGAGCGCAGGATGCGGCCGGTGGAGTACAGGCCGGAGTTCAGCGACGACATGGCGGCGGTCAGCACGACCAGGTTCATCACACCGCCGGCCGCCGGGACGCCGATGTGGGACAGGACCGTGACGAAGGGGCTCTCGCCGGCGGAGTACTTGTTCCACGGGAGCAGCATCGACAGCAGGACGACCGAGCCGACGTAGAACAGGCCCACGCGCCACATGATCGAGTTGATCGCCTTCGGCATGATCTTCTCGGGGTTCTCGGTCTCGCCGGCGGCCACGCCGACCAGTTCGACGGAGGCGTAGGCGAAGACGACGCCCTGGATGATCAGCAGCATGGGCAGCAGGCCGTTCGGGAAGACGCCGCCGTTGTCGGTGATCAGGGAGGGGCCGGGGTGGTGGCCGTCGACCGGGTGCTGGGTGACGAGCAGGAAGATGCCGATGCACATGAACACGACGAGCGCGCCGACCTTGACGATCGCGAACCAGAACTCCAGTTCGCCGAAGATCTTGACCGAGATCAGATTGACGGTCAACACGACCGCGAGGGCGATCAATGCGATCAACCATTGCGGGACGTCCGAGAACATGCCCCAGTAGTGGGTGTAGGTGGCGACCGCCGTGATGTCGGCGATACCGGTGGTCGCCCAGTTCAGGAAGTACATCCAGCCCGCGGTGTACGCGCCCTTCTCGCCCAGGAACTCCCGGGCGTACGACACGAAGGCGCCGGAGGACGGGCGGTACAGGACGAGTTCGCCGAGGGCCCGGACGACCAGGAAGGCGAAGACGCCGCAGACGGCGTACGCGATGAAGAGGGAGGGCCCGGCGTCGGCGAGCCGGCCGCCCGCGCCGAGGAAGAGGCCGGTGCCTATGGCACCGCCGATGGCGATCATGTTGACGTGCCGGTGCTTCAGACCTTTGCTGTAGCCGGCGTCTCCGGCGTCGACATGGCCGGACGAGGGGCGCGTCTCGTCTTTGAGGTGCTGCTCGCTCACGCCTCGGGTCCGCCTTCCGTAGGGGGGTCCGTCCGCTGGGGACGCACGATGTCGGTGAGGGTCGTCTCGACGCGGTCGAGGTGGTGGCTCATGGCCTCCACGGCGTCGTGCTCGGAACCGTCGGCCAGCGCCTCGACGATCGCCCGGTGCTCGCGGTTGGACTGCTCCCGGCGCCCGCCCAGCTCGTTGAGGAAGGCCGACTGGCGCGCCAGTGCGTCGCGGATCTCCTCGATGACCCGGCGGAACACCGGGTTCTGGGCGGCCTCGGCCACGGCGAGGTGGAAGAGGGTGTCCATCGCGACCCAGGCGGTGGTGTCCGTCTCCCGCTCCATGCGGTCGAGCAGGTGGGCCAGGTGGTCCAGGTTCTCCGGGGTGCGGCGCAGGGCCGCGTACCCGGCGACCGGGATCTCGATGTGGCGGCGGACTTCGAGCAGGTCGCTGGCGGCGTAGTCGCCGAAGGTGGGGTCCTCCACCGCGTTGGCGACGACGAAGGTGCCCTTGCCGGTCCGGGAGACGGTGAGGCCCATCGTCTGCAGCGCGCGCAGCGCCTCGCGGAGGACGGGCCGGGACACCTCCAGGGTGCGGCACAGCTCGGCCTCGGAGGGGAGCTTGTCGCCGACGGCGTACCGGCCGCGCTCGATGGCGTCCCGGAGGTGGGCGAGCACCGCTTCCATGGCGCTGACGCGCCGCGGAGCTGTCTGGCTGTCTGACAGGTTCACGGAGCGATCCTGCGGGGTGCGGCCGGGCACTGTCAAGGCATCCGGTAAGGAAACATTCACGGGGTGCGGCGCCTGAATGCAGGCATCCGCACCCCGTGGGTGATCAGCGGCGTTCGCCCGCCGCCGGACTCAGCTGCTGAGCGTGCCGGTGGCCAGCAGTCCGAGGAGGCCGACGCCGATGACGATCCGGTAGATCACGAAGGCGTTGAAGGAGTGCTTGGCGACGAACTTGAGCAGCCAGGCGATGGAGGCGTAGGCGACCACGAACGAGACGATCGTGCCGACGGCCAGCGGGGCGGCGCCGACCCCCGCACCGAGGGCGTCCTTCAGCTCGTACAGGCCCGCGCCGGTCAGGGCCGGGATGCCGAGGAAGAAGGACAGCCGGGTCGCGGCGACGCGGTCCAGGTCCAGGATGAGCGCGGTCGACATGGTGGCGCCGGAGCGGGAGAAGCCGGGGAAGAGCAGGGCGAGGATCTGGGAGCAGCCGACCCACATCGCGTCCTTGAAGGACGTGTCGTCCTCGCCGCGCTTGTGCCGGCCCATCTGGTCGGCGGCCCACATCACGCCCGAGCCGACGATCAGCGACCCGGCGACCACCCACAGCGAGGCGAGCGGGCCGTCGATCAGCGGCTTCGCGGCCAGGCCCACCACCACGATCGGGATGGTGGCGGCGATGACCCACCAGGCGAACTTGTAGTCGTGGTGGTAGCGCTCCTCGCGGTGGGTCAGACCGCGGAACCAGGCGGTGACGATCCGCTTGATGTCCTTGAAGAAGTACACGAGCACGGCGGCGATGGCACCGACCTGGATGACGGCGGAGAACCCGACGACGGACTTGTCGTCGACGGGGATGTCCATGAGCCCCTCGGCGATCTTCAGATGGCCGGTGGAGGACACGGGCAGGAACTCGGTCACCCCCTCGACTACTCCGAGGACGACGGCCTGACCGACGGAGATGGCGCTCATGGGATCCAGTTCTGAGGAGAGTTGGTCGACATTGCTGTAGACAGTACTTGCTGTGCCCGGCCGTACGGCAAGCGCCCGGGCCCCCAGGGCGCCGGCGAGTGAGACCCCGGTGAAAGCCGCCGCGAGCCCCGCCGTCCCGCTTGCCACGGCGTCCAGGGCAGCGTAGAGGCCCGCGCCGGCCTCGGTCAGCCACAGGGTCCCGCAGGGGAACGGGAGTACGTCGTCGGCACCCCTGCGCCACCGAGGGCTCCCGCGATGACGAGCAGCCGGTTCACAACGACTTCTTACCTCCGCTATCCGTTTTGTCCGAGGCGGGCGGGACGGCGACCTGGCATGCGGTTGCGGGAGGCGGCACCGCGGCCCTCTGTGGACGGCGTCATCGCCGCCTCCCGGTCAGCGCCCGGCGGGTGGCGGCCGAGGCCGACCACACCGCCGTGAGGGCCGCGAGGAGCGTCGCGGCGAGGTAGGCGAGTCCCAGGCCGGGACGGCCGGCGCCGACCAGCGCGCGGATGTCGACCGCGTAGGTGGAGAAGGTGGTGAAACCGCCGAGGACACCGGTGCCGAGGAACGGCCGCAGCAGGCGGTGGGCGGCCCACACCTCGGTGACGAGCACCATGAGCACGCCCATCGCCGCGCAGCCGGAGACGTTGGTCCACAAGGTCGCCCAGGGGAAGCGGCCGACGGGCACGGGCCAGGCGAGCGCGAGTGCGTAGCGGGCCACCGCGCCGAGCGCGCCACCGGCCGCCACGACCGCGACGACGGGCGCCTGCGCCCGCCACTCCGACCGCCGCCGTCGTGCGGGCCGGACGCCGCGGATCTCCGTCTCCGGATGGGTCATGCTGGTACGTCTCCTGTTCGGCCCCTGTCCCGGCGGACGATCAAGGCCGGGACCAGGGTACCGCCGCCTCAGCGGGCGGCGGGCCGGGCGCAGACCGCCACACCGGACTCCCAGAGGCTGCCCAGCACCAGGTGGTCGCCGACGGCGCACACGCTGGTGACCATGCGGAATCCGGAGTGCCCGCGGGTGAGGTGGTGGACGGTCCGGCCCCGGTCGTCGACGGCGACGACGCCGACGGTCCCGCTCGGGCGGTACGGCGCGTGGACGGCGACCCGTGCGGCGGCGCGGCGGATGGCCGGCCGGGTGCGGTGCAGCAGGTCGAGCGGGGGGAGACGGGGGCCTGCCAGGGCGACCCAGACCGGCCCGTCCGGGCCTTCGCGCCAGAGGTTGTCCGGCATGCCGGGGAGGTCGGCGAAGGGCTCGGCGTCTCCGGCGCGGGGACCGGTGAGCCGGCAGCGGGTGAGCCGGCAGGAGCCGGTCTCTGCGATCACCAGGAAGGAGCCGTCGCCGCCGAGGGCGAGCCCGTTGGCGAACTGGAGCCCCTCCAGCACGACTTCCGGTTCCCGGTCCCCGGGGGCGAGCCGGAGCAGACGTCCGGTACCGGTGTGTTCCACGATGTCGCCGATCCACCGGTCCAGGGGGTGGCGGCGGCTGGAGACGGTGAAGTACACGGTGCCGTCGGGCAGGGCGACGGCGTTGCTGCAGAAGCGGAGCCGCTCCCCCGCCACCGTGTCGGCGAGGACGCGGACGGTGCCGTCGTGCGTGCTGACGCGCAGCAGGCCCCGTTCGGCGTCGCACACCACCAGGTCGCCGTCCGGCAGGAGTTCCAGCCCGAGGGGACGGCCGCCGGTCCCGGCCAGCACCTCGGTCCGGGCCCTGCGCGGGTCGCCGGGGTGGTGGACGCGGAGGATGCGTCCGTCCGCCACTCCGGTCAGCACGCGCCCGTGCGGATCGGCGACGACGTCCTCGGGGCCGCGGGCGCGCAGGGAGACGTGGTGGAGCGGTACGAGTGCCGTGGGTCGGTGCATGCGCGGTCCCTTCCGTCGGTGCCCCTGCGGCAGCCGCCCCGTTTCGGTCCCCGTCACCAGCCCTTCTCGAACATCCGGGCCACCTCGGCGATGCGGATCTCGTCGCGCCGGTAGTGGGTGCGGCCGCGGATCCGGCGGGTGCGCAGAACTCCGAGGCGGGTGAGGAAGTCGAGGTGGGCGAGGGCGGTCCGGCGGGGCACGCCCAGCTTGGCGGCGATGGCCCGCGCGGTGACGCCGGTCTCGGCGGTGTCGCGGCGGCGCGGTGCGGGGAAGTGGGCCGACGGGTCCTTGAGCCAGTACAGGATGGTCTGCCGCATCCGGCCCGAGGGAGTCCCCATCATCCGTCCGTCCTCCCGTCCCCGCCTCCTCGTACGCAGTCTTCCCACTGTGGCGCGGGCGACGCCGCCGCGTCCGCGACTCGGCGGCCGTTGTCCGGTACCGAACGGCCGTGCGACCGACGGAGGGTCGCGTCGCCCGGGAAGACGGCGGGGCCCGGCCGCCGCGCGCGACCGGGCCCCGTCACGGAGGGCTCAGCGGTGGCCGAACCACGTCATGGAGGGCAGCGCCTTGTCGTCGTAGCCGAACAGGGCCTGGTTCTCCCAGCCGTTGCCGGACGTGGTGTCCGCCGGGTCCCAGCCGTTGCCGGTGACGGCGGTCCAGGTCGCCTCCCAGGAGAAGACGCCGAGACCGCGGCCGTTCGGGACGGCCTCCACGATGCTCGCCACGTCGTTCATCCACTTGGTCTGGCCGGCCACGGTCGCCGGGTAGCCGGGGACCAGTTCGCCGGTGGTGTCGATCTGGTTGGTGAGGGCGTCGTCGCTGTCCAGCCGGAAGGGGTAGGCCGTCTCGGCGACGAACACCGGCTTGCCGTAGCGGCCGGCCGCGTCGTCCAGGGTGCTCTGGAAGTCCGCGAGCGGGCCGTGCCAGTAGCCGTAGTACGACAGGCCGATCGCGTCGAACTTGACGCCGTTCGCGACCGCGTTGTCGAACCACCACTCGGTGCCGGCCTTGTCCCCGCCCTTGGCCAGGTGCAGCGCGACCGGGGTGGACGGGTTGACCGCCTTGACGGCGTCGTAGCCGGAGTTGATCAACCCGGCGAGCCGGCTCCAGTCGTCCGTGGATCCCTCGGACCACAGCATGCCGCCGTTGATCTCATTGCCCACCTGGACCATGTCGGCGGTGGTGCCCTGGGCCTTCAAGGCGCTCAGGACGTCGTACGTGTGCTGGTACACGTCCGTCTTCAGCTGACTGTACGTATGGCCCGTCCACGCGGCCGGCTTGTCCTGCCGGCCCGGGTCCGCCCAGCTGTCCGAGTAGTGGAAGTCCACCAGCAGCTTCATGCCCTGCGCCTTGACGCGCCGGGCCGTCGCGAGGACGTGTGCCTTGTCGTTGAAGCCGTCGGCCGGGTTCACCCAGACCTTCAGGCGCGCGTAGTTCATGCCGTACGACCCGAGGATGGACAGGGCGTCCCCCGTCGCGCCGGAACTCGTCCTGTAGACGCCGCCCTTGGCCTCGCTCTTGGCGAGGGAGGAGATGTCGGCGCCATGGATCGACGTACCCGTGCCGCCGGATGTGAAGGTGAGATCGTCCACGTTGATCCAGTTGCCGGCGTTCGCGTCACTGTTGACGCTGATGGTGCACTGGTTGCCGGTCACCTTGACCGACGTGACGATGCGGATCCACCCACTGGACGATATCGGCAGACCGGTGCGCTGTTCCGCGCTGCCGCAGTTCTTCAGCGCCAGGTACGCGGCCTTCTGGCCGCCACTGGAGCGGACCCACGCCGTCAGCGTGTAGGTCCCGTTGGCGAGCCCGGACAGGTACTGGTAGGTCTCCACCTTGTAGGCGGACGACGCGTAGTGGCTGAGGCGGTAACTCCCGCTGCGGCCACCGGACTCGGTGTACGAGGCGCCGGTGTCGCCGTACTCGGACCAGCCGGCGGGTGTGGCCGTGCCGGTGCCGTCCGACTCGAAGCCGCCGTTGGTGAGGGTGCTCGCTGCGTGGGCGGACTGGGCGGGCAGGGCGGTGAGGGCGAGCCCGGCCGCGAGCGGCGGCAGCAGGGCCCTGAGGGTGCGTCCGGGAGGGAACTTCATCGTCCGTCGTCCCTTCGACGTAATGGGGGGAGGGCGTCCTCCGGCGGGCCGGAGGAGAGCCCCTCCGCCCACGGCTCTCGTGGCA
The DNA here is from genome assembly GCF_040609555.1 of Streptomyces sp. NPDC004658. Lineage (NCBI taxonomy): Bacteria > Bacillati > Actinomycetota > Actinomycetes > Kitasatosporales > Streptomycetaceae > Streptomyces > Streptomyces sp. NPDC004658. The sequence continues at coordinate 16,404 of NZ_JBEXKG010000089.1, read as the reverse complement.
CACGCGGGCGGAGGGGGGTCGGCTCAGCCGTCGAGTCGCACGACCCGGACGGCTCCCGCCGGGACCGCGAGGCGGCCCGCGGCGCGTTCGCCCGTCAGCAGTTCGGTGCCGGGCGTGTCCAGCGGCACCTTGGTGTCGCCGGCGGTGTGGTTGATGACGAAGAGGTAGGTGCCCGACTCGCCGCGGCGGCGCACGACCTCGACGTCACGGGGCAGGTCGGCGCGCGGGGCGAGGCCGGCGTCGTCGGCCGCCCAGCCGATGAGCGCGTCCAGGCCCTGGGCGTCGAGGCGGGTGGAGACGTACCAGGCGGTGCCCCGGCCGAGCCGGTGCCGGGTGACGGCGGGGCGGCCCGCGGTGAGCCCGTCGGCGTACGTCCACACGGTCTCGGCACCGCGCGGGACCACGAACTCCGTCCACATGTCCCCGGTCAGCTCGGAGCCGTCCGGGCCGGTCAGGCGGACCCGCTCGTCCTTCAGCAGCGGCGAGAACTCCTCCACCGTGAGCCCGAGGACATCGCGCAGCGCCCCCGGGTAGGCGCCCTCGTGGACGGCGTCGTGCTCGTCGACGATGCCGGAGAAGTACGACACCACGAGTGTGCCGCCGTTCTCGGCGTACTCCCGGACGTTGTTCCCGGCGGCCTCCGTCATCAGGTACAGGGCCGGCACGACGACGAGCGGGTACCGCGACAGGTCGGCCTCCGGGTGGGCGAAGTCGACGGTGAGGTGGCGGTCGTAGAGCACCTCGTAGAAGGAGTCGGCGCGCTCGCGGGCGTCCAGGTCTTCGCTGGGGCGCCAGGAGAGGTCCTGCGCCCACCAGGACTGCCAGTCCCACAGCATGGCCGCGTCGGCCTCGGTGCGGGTGCCCCGGATCTCGCCCAACGCCGCAACCGTGCGGCCGAGTTCGGTCACCTCGCGCCAGACGCGGGTGTCGGTGCCGCCGTGCGGCAGCATCGCCGAGTGGAACTTCTCGGCGCCGCGCCGGGACTGGCGCCACTGGAAGAACATCGCGCCCTCGGAGCCGCGCGCCACGTGCGCGAGGGAGTTGCGGGCCATCTGACCGGGTGCCTTGGCGGGGTTGCGGGGCTGCCAGTTGACGCCGGAGGTGGAGTGCTCCAGCAGCAGCCAGGGCGCGCCGCCGGCGACGGAGCGGGTGAGGTCGGCGGCCATCGCGAGGTTGACGTGGGTGCGGCGCCCGTCGGTGATCAGATAGTGGTCGTTGGTGACGAGGTCGACCTCGCGGCCCCACGCCCAGTAGTCCAGGGAGTCGCACTGGCTGAGCGCGGTCATGAAGTTGGTGGTGACCGGCACGCCCGGTGAGAGGCGGTGCAGGATGTCCCGCTCGGCGCGGAAGTTGTCCCGGATGGTGGCGTCGGCGAAGCGCTTGTAGTCGAGGGCCTGGCCCGGGTTGCCGACGGTCGGGGTGGCCCGGGGCGGGTTGATCTGCGCGAAGTCGGTGTAGTGCTGGCCCCAGAAGGCCGTGCCCCAGGCGTCGTTGACGGCGGCGACGGTGCCGTAGGTGTCGGCGAGCCAGCGGCGGAACAGCTCCGCGCAGGACTCGCAGTAGCAGGCCGAGACGGGGACGCCGTACTCGTTGTGGACGTGCCACAGGGCGAGCGCCGGGTGGTCGCCGTAGCGCTCGGCGAGCCGGGTGGTGATGTTCGCGGCGGCGGCGCGGTAGTCGGCGTTGCTGTGGCAGATCGCGCCGCGCGAGCCGAACTCGTAGCGCGTGCCCTCGGCGGTGACCGGCAGGGCCTCGGGGTGGGCCCGGTAGAACCAGGCGGGCGGTACCACGGTGGGTGTGCCGAGGTCGACGCGGATGCCGTTCTCGTGCAGGAGGCCGATGACCCGGTCGAGCCAGCCGAAGTCGTACTCCCCCGGCGCCGGCTCCAGCAGTGCCCAGGAGAAGATCCCGACGCTCACCATCGTGACGCCGGCCTCGCGCATCAGCGCGACGTCTTCCTGCCAGACGGACTCCGGCCACTGCTCGGGGTTGTAGTCCCCGCCGAAGGCGAGCCTGGTGAGGCCCCTGGGGCTGGTGTCCGGCATGGATGCCTCCCGGGAAATCGATCATTTGGGAACGTGCACACACATCATTGGCGGTGCGAGCCCAACATAACCGCACAGCAACAACCATTGACAAGTGTCCGGGACGTTTCTCTACTGTGAACGCTCACAGCAGCATGGCAGGGGCTTCGGAGCCAGGAGCACCCGGGTCATGTGAACGTGCACATCTGCATGGCAGGTCCCCGCAGCGGGCGGGGACCCAGGTCAGGGGAGAAACCATGCCGCACACGAAGCGCCGTCGCCTCGTGACAACCGCCCTCGCCGTGTCCCTCGGCGCCACCGCCCTCGCCGCCTGCGGTTCCGGGGACGACACCCAGGCCGAGTCGGGTCCCGTCTCGCTCACGTACTGGACGTGGACGCCCGGCATGGACAAGGTCGTGGACCTGTGGAACAAGGGGCCGGGGAAGGAGGACCGGATCACCGTCACGGTGAAGAAGCAGGCGTCCGGCGACACGCTGGTCACCAAGATCCTCACCGCGCACAAGGCGAAGAAGGCCCCCGACCTGGTGCAGGCCGAGTACCAGGCGCTGCCGACCCTGGTCAGCAACGACGCGCTGGCCGACATCTCCAAGGACGTCGGCGACGTCAAGGACAAGTTCGCCGAGGGCGTCTGGCAGCAGACCACGCTCGGCACGGACGCCGTCTACGCGGTGCCGCAGGACATCGGCCCGATGATGTTCTACTACCGCGAGGACCTCTTCAAGAGCTACGGCCTGAAGGTCCCCACCACGTGGGAGCAGTTCGCCGAGACCGCCCGCCAGTTGAAGAAGAAGGCGCCGGACAAGGACCTGACCACCTTCTCCGCCAACGACTCCGGTCTCTTCGCGGGCCTCGCCCAGCAGGCCGGCGCCAAGTGGTGGACCACCTCCGGCGACAAGTGGAAGGTCGGCATCGACGACGCCGCCACCCGCAAGGTCGCCGACTTCTGGGGCGGCCTGGTCAAGGAGGGCGTCATCGACAACCAGCCGATGTACACCCCGTCCTGGAACAAGGCACTGAACACGGGTCGGCAGATCGCCTGGGTGAGCGCCGTGTGGGCACCCGGCACGCTGACCACGGCGGCGCCCGACACCAAGGGCAAGTGGGCCATGGCCCCGCTCCCCCAGTGGTCGGCCGACCAGGACGTCACCGGCAGCTGGGGCGGCTCCTCGACGGCGGTGACCACCGACTCCGCGCACCAGGAGGCCGCCGCGAAGTTCGCGGCCTGGCTGAACACCGACCACGACGCCCTGAACGCGCTGGCGAAGGAGGGCGGCATCTACCCGGCCTCCACCTCCGCCCAGCTCAGCGGCGCCTTCTCCAATCCGCCGGCGTACTTCGACAACCAGCCGGACTTCTACACCAAGGCGGCCGGCATCGCGAAGACCACCGCGCCGTCCGCGTGGGGCCCGAACGTGAACGTCGCCTACACCTCCTTCAAGGACGCCTTCGGCGCCGCCGCCAAGAACAAGTCGGACTTCACCGCCGCCCTGCGCACGGTGCAGGACGACACGGTCGCCGACCTGAAGAAGCAGGGCTTCGAGGTCGCTCCGTGAGCGGCTCCACCAGCCGGAGGCCGTACGGGGTCAAGGGGGCCCCGTACGGCTTCCTCCTCCCGGCCACGGTCCTGTTCGCCCTCTTCTTCGCGCTGCCCATCGGCTACGCGGTCTGGCTCAGCTTCCGCAAGGTGCGCGTCTCCGGCCTCGGCCTCGGATCGGGCGCGCGCAAGGAGGTGTGGGCCGGCTTCGAGAACTACACCGGGGCCTTCCACGACGGCGAACTGCTGCACGGCGCGCTGCGCGTGCTCGGCTACGGCTGCGTCGTCGTCCCGGTGATGCTCGGCCTCGCGCTGCTGTTCGCGCTGATGCTGGACTCCGAGAAGGTGCGGCTCGCCCCGTTCACCCGGCTCGCGATCTTCCTGCCGTACGCCATCCCCGGCGTGGTGGCCGCGCTGCTGTGGGGCTTCCTGTACCTGCCGGACGTCAGCCCGTTCTCCTTCGTGCTCGACAGGCTGGGCCTGCCGCAGCCCGACCTGCTGGACGGCGGTCCGCTCTATCTCGCCCTGTCGAACATCGCGGTCTGGGGCGGCACCGGCTTCAACATGATCGTCATCTACACCTCGCTGCGGTCCATCCCGGCCGAGGTCTACGAGGCGGCGAAGCTGGACGGCGCCACCCCGTTGCAGGTGGCGCTGCGGATCAAAATCCCGATGGTGGCGCCGTCGCTGGTGCTGACCCTATTCTTCTCGATCATCGCGACGCTCCAGGTGTTCAACGAGCCGACCACCCTCAAACCGCTCACCAACTCGGTCAGCACGACCTGGAGTCCGCTGATGAAGGTGTACCAGGACGCCTTCGGCCGCAACGACATCTACTCGGCGGCGGCCGAGGCCACGCTGATCGCCGTCGTCACGCTGCTGCTGTCGTTCGGCTTCCTGCGGGCCGCGAACCGCCGGAACAAGCAGGAGGCAGCGCGATGAGCACCCTCGCCGTCCGCAAGGCGGCTCCCGCCGCCGGCACCACCCCCGGCACCGCGCAGGGGCCGCGGTCGCGCCGCCGTATCGCGCTGATCCCGACGGTCACGCTGCTGCTCGGCGCGCTCTACACCCTCCTCCCGGTCGCCTGGGTGGTGATCGCGTCGACGAAGTCCGGGCACGAACTGTTCTCCACGTTCACCTTCCTGCCCGGCACCGGCTTCGCCGGCAACCTCAAGGACCTGAACGCCTACCGGGACGGCATCTACTGGGAGTGGATGGGCAACTCGGCCCTGTACGCCGGTCTCGGCGCCCTGCTGTCCACCGCCGTCTCGGCGTGCAGCGGCTACGCGCTCGCGACCTACCGCTTCAAGGGCCGCGAGACGATGTTCAGCATCCTGCTGGCGGGCGTCCTGATGCCACCGGTGATCCTCGCGATCCCGCAGTACCTGCTGCTGGCGAAGGCCGACCTCACGGACTCCTACCTGTCCGTGCTGCTGCCGCAGATCCTCTCCCCGTACGGCGTCTACCTGGCCCGGATCTACGCGTCGGCCGCCGTGCCGGCCGACGTGGTCGAGGCCGGGCGGATGGACGGGGCGAGCGAGTGGCGGATCTTCACCCGGATCGCGCTGCCGATGATGATCCCCGGCATGGTCACGGTGTTCCTGTTCCAGTTCGTCGCGATCTGGAACAACTTCCTGCTGCCGTTCATCATGCTGAGCGACGACGAGAAGTTCCCGCTCACGCTCGGTCTGTACACGCTGCTGGAGCAGGGCTCCAACACGCCCGCGCTCTACACCCTGGTGATCACGGGCGCGTTCCTCGCGGTGCTCCCGCTGATCGCCCTCTTCCTGGTCATCCAGCGCTTCTGGAGCCTCGATCTGCTGTCCGGGGCCGTAAAGTCATGACCATGAGCAATACGGGGGGCCGGCGCAGACCGCCGACGATCCACGACGTGGCGCGCGAGGCAGGCGTCTCGCGCGGCACCGTCTCGCGTGTGCTCAACGGCGGCCACTACGTCAGCCCCGCCGCACAGGAGGCGGTCAACGCCGCCATCCGCAAGACCGGGTACGTCGTGAACCGGCACGCCCGTTCGCTGATCACGGGACGCTCCGACTCCGTGGGCTTCCTGCTGACCGAGCCGCAGGAGCGGTTCTTCGAGGACCCCAACTTCAACGTCCTGCTGCGCGGCTGCACCCAGGCGCTGGCCGCGCACGACGTCCCGCTGCTGCTGATGCTGGCGGGCACCGAGGACGAACGGCGGCGCATCACGCGGTACATCACCGCCGGGCACGTCGACGGGGTGCTGCTGGTCTCCAGCCACTCCGGCGATCCGGTCGCCGAGGAGCTGCGGGCGGCGGGCGTGCCGCTGGTGGCGTGCGGCAAGCCGATCGGGCTCGGCTCGAAGGTCAGTTACGTCGCCGCCGACGACCGGGACGGCGCCCGGGACATGGTCCGGCATCTGCTGTCGCTGGGCCGGCGCCGTATCGGGGTGGTCACCGGTCCGCTGGACACCCCGGGCGGTGTGGAGCGGCTCGCCGGGTACCGGGAGGTGCTCGCCGAGGCGGGCATCGAGGCCGACGAGCGGCTCGTCGTCTCCGGTGACTACAGCCGGGCCAGCGGTGAGGCGGGCGCGGAGCGGCTGCTGGCGCAGGCGCCGGACATGGACGCCGTGTTCGTGGCCTCCGACCTGATGGCGCAGGGTGTGCTGGCGGCCCTGCACCGGGCCGGGAAGCGGGTGCCCGAGGACATCGCCGTCGGCGGTTTCGACGACTCCCCGGCGGCGACCGCCGCCACCCCGGCGCTCACCACCATCCGGCAGCCGTGGGACCGGATCAGCAACGAGATGGTGCGGGTGCTGCTCGCCCAGATCGGCGGTGAGGACCCGGCGGCGGTGATCCTGCCGACGGAGCTGGTCAGGCGCGACTCGACGTGACGTCGGGTGCGCTCCGGCGCACCTTCTGGCAGGAGACCCGCGGCGACGCCCCGTACGCCACCGCGGCTGTCCTCGTGCCGCTGACGGTGCCGTCCAGGCACAGCTGTCCGCCCATGATCCGCAGGTCGAGCGTGAAGACCACACCGCCGGCGGACCGCCGGGGGCCGTGGATGCGCTCGTCGAGGTAACCGAGGCCGCGCAGCGCGTCCTTGACCTCGCGCGGGGTGGGATCGGGCGTCCTGCCGAGGACGTCCGTGATCCGCCGGGTGTGAGCACGGGCCGCGCACTTCTCGACACCGCTCAGCGCCACCTCCGCACGGGGGTTCACGGGGGTGCCGGTGGCGTCCGGGGCCGGCGGCCCGCCGGGAAGCGCGGGCGGGGACGTGGGCGCGGTCCGCGGCCGTCCCGGCTCTGACGGCTCGGGCGGCTCTGACGGCTCGGGCGGCTCTGACGGCTCGGGCGCGACGGTGGCCGACGCCTGGGGCACGCACGGCTCCGCGACCGAGTCGAGCAGCTCCATGAACCCGATGAACTCGGGGCCCTCGGAGGGCGGGCGGGCCGCCACGGACCGGCTGCCGGCGCCGTCCCGCCCGGCCTGTTCGCCGCCTCCTCGTTCGCTGCCGCACGCGGCCAGGAGCAACGCGCACAGGGCGAGGGGCACCGTGCGGCTGCCGACGCGACGGAGCCGGACCGATCGCCGAGCGCGGGCTGTCGTGCCGAAGAGTGGCCTCATGGAGGCAGTCTCGGGCGGATGCCGCGCACCCGCATGAGTACGGCTACTCAGGTACGGTTCCCGGGCGCCCGTACGGCATCTCCACGCGGCTGCCCCGGCCTCACCAGCCCCGTCTGGTAGGCGAGGACCACCGCCTGGGCGCGGTCGCGCAGGCCCGGCTTGGCGAAGACGCGGGCCACGTGGGACTTGACCGTGGCCTCGCTCAGGGTGAGCTCGGTGGCCAGTTCGCCGTTGGACAGTCCGCGGCCCATCAGCGTCAGGACCTCCCGCTCGCGGGGTGTGAGCGCGGCCAGGCCGGCCGGTGCGTCCGGGATGCTCCGCTCGGCCTCGGCCGCGTACCGCTCCACCAGGCGCCGGGTGATCTGCGGCGCGAGCAGGGCGTCACCGGTGCCGACGAGCCGTACGGCCGCCGCCAGGTGTTCGGGGGTGACGTCCTTGAGCAGGGAGCCGCCGGCCCCGATCGACAAGGCCGTGTACACGTACCGGGCCAGGTCGAACGTGGTCAGCATGAGTACCCGGCAGCCGGGGGCCTCGGCCAGGATGCGCCGGGTGGCCTCCAGGCCGTCCATGACCGGCATGCGGATGTCCATGAGGACGACGTCCGGCCGGAGTTCGCGGACCGCGGCGACGGCCTCGGCCCCGTCGGCGGCCTCGCCGGCCACCTCGATGCCCCGGGCGGTGAGGATCAGCCGGAAGCCGGTCCGGATCAGCGTCTGGTCGTCGGCGATCAGGACGCGGGGCGCCCGTTCGGGCGCGTCCGGGGTCACGGACGGTCCAGGGGGATGCGGGCCCGGACGCGGAAGCCGCCGCCCGGTCTTCGCCGGGCGTCCAGATCACCGCCGTAGACGGCGACCCGTTCCCGCAGGCCGAGCAGGCCGCGCCCGGTGCCCTCGGCGTGCGGCGCACGGCCGGCCGGTGCGGTGCCGGTGAGGACACTGGGGCCGGTGTTGAGGATCTCGACGCGCAGGGCGTGGTCCGGCGCAGCCGGCGGTGCTCAGCGGCGGCGAGCGGCAACGGGGCGCGGTCGCACGGGCGTTGATGAACCGGCCGGGGCTGCTGCCGGCGGACGAGCCGACCGGTGCGCTGGACAGCCGGGCCGGGGAGCAGGTGATGGACCACGTCGCCGAGGTGCTGCACAACGAGTGACGCGGCAAGCGGTCAGGATCGGAGAAGCCGCGGCGGGCTCTCCGGCCCTAGCGTGAGAGCACCGACGGGGAACCGTCGGGTCCCGCACCTCGAAGGAGTGAGCACCATGACCGCAGGCCTGCAGACGATCATCTACCCGGTGAAGGACCTGGGGCGCGCCAAGGCCCTGTTCGGCGCGCTGCTGGGTGTCGAGCCGTACGCGGACGAGCCGTACTACGTCGGTTTCAAGGCCGCCGGCCAGGACGTCGGTCTCGACCCGAACGGGCACGCCAAGGGCATGACCGGGCCGGTGCCGTACTGGCACGTGGCGGATCTGCGGGAGCGGCTTTCGGCGCTGCTGGCGGCGGGTGCCGAGCTGTTGCAGGACGCGCAGGACGTCGGCGGCGGCCGGCTGATCGCCTTCGTGAAGGACCCTGACGGCAACCTCGTGGGCCTGCTCCAGGACCCGGCGGCCTGACATCGCATGCCCCGCTGCACCAAGAACTAGTTGCACACTCAACGATTGGCCGAATCGGTGCTACCGTGCGGGTATGGCAGGCACGACGGCCGAGACCCGGCTCGAAGAACGCTGGCGGGACATCCTCGCGGTGCACGCGCGCACGATGTGCGAGATCGACCGCGCCCTGCATCCGCACGGGCTGGGCGCCAGCGACTTCGAGGTGCTGGACATCCTGGCGGCCGAGTCGCCCCGGCAGGGTGACCAGTGCCGGGTGCAGAACCTGGTCGGCCGGGTGCACCTCAGCCAGAGCGCGCTGTCCCGGCTCATCGGCCGGCTGGAGAAGGACGGCCTGGTGGAGCGCTCGGTGTGCGCGGAGGACCGGCGCGGCGTGTGGGTCGCCCTCACCCCCGAGGGCCGGGCGCTGCACGCCCGGGTGCTGCCGGTGCAGCGGGCGGTCCTGCGGCGGATGCTGGCCGGGAAGGAAGGGCGGCGGCGCGGGGCCCACGCCGGAGAACCGGCCGCCTAGAGCACCAGCTCCGTCCCGTCCGGCAGGACCTCGGCACCGTACTCGGCCACGCGCGCGCGTGCCGGCGACGCGGGGTCGAGGAGCGGGTTGGTGTTGTTGAGGTGGGTGTAGATCCGGCGCGCGCGGGGATGCCGGGCCAGGGCGGCCAGGGAGCCCTGCGGGCCGGTGACCGGCAGGTGTCCCATGGCGGCCTGCCCGGCGCCGGAGCGCACGGCCGTGCCCATCTCGTCGGCGGCGAAGAAGGTGCCGTCCAGCAGCACGCAGTCGGCCTCGGCGCACAGCCCGTCCAGAACGGGGCTCCAGGCTCCGACGCACGGCGCGTACACCAGCACTCCCCCGGTGGCCAGGTCCTCGATGCGGTACGCCGTCACCCAGGGGCCCGGGGGCGCGGACGCCCGGTCCGGTACGTACTTCGGGACCTTCGTCCCCACCGGATGGGCCGTCACCACGAGCCCGCCGGCCAGCACGAAGCCTCCGTCGGCCAGGCTGTCGGCCCACTCCCAGGGGGCGTAGCGGTCCAGCGCGGCGCGGGCGGGGGCGAGGGCGGCGCGCACCGGGGCCGCGGCATGGACCTTCAACCCCGCCGCCCCGCGCAGCTCGGTCAGACCGGTCACGTGGTCGGCCTCGGCGTCGGTGAGCAGCACTCCGCGCAGCGGGGTCTGCCGGGGTCCGGGGCCGGGCCACAGGGCCCGCGTGGCGGCGAGCTGCGTCCGCAGGTCCGGGGACGCGTTCAGCAGCCACCAGTCGCGGCCGTTGCCGGTGACGGCGGCGCACTCCTGCGTGCGGGAGGCCAGCTTGCCCTCCCGGGCCGCGGCGCACAGCGCGCAGGCGCAGTTCCACTGCGGGAAGCCGCCCCCGGCGGCGGTGCCCAGCAGGACGACCTTCACGACCATCGGCTCCTTCGCGCTCGCCCGACTCGTCCTCCGCTGGGATCTTCCCGCCGGAACGGCCGGTGACCACCGGCGACGGGGAGCACTTCCGGCCGTCCTGGACCGGTGCGCGTGGGCCCGCGCGCGGGTGCGCACCGTGTGCGGTCGCGCGCCGGGCGTCCGCGCCCGTCAGGGGCGCCGGGTCACCGGGCCAGCAGGGTGCGCACCCCCTGGGAGGTGAGGGTCAGCCCGTGCGCGGAACTGCCGTCGATGGCCAGGGAGAGGTCTCCCTCGGGCCACTGGGCGGCGAGCGCGCCGAGCGGGATCAGACGGTAGCGCGAGACGAACGGCAGCAGCTCCGCCATCTCGCCCTCCGTGGTGAACACCGGGACGACCGGGTCGCCCCCGGGCTGTTCCAGGACGGGCAGGGCCACCGTCGAGGCGTCGGCGCCCTCGCCGTCCACCGCGTCGTCCGGTACGGGGACCAGGACGTCGCTGTGGGCGAGGGTGTCCAGGGCGGCCTGGTCCTCGGCGTTCTCGGCCAGCGCGTCCAGTGCCTGCTGGGCCGGCGTGGGCTGGGCGTCGTGTGCGGGTGTCTCCATGGCTGATCCCCAGGTAGCGGCGGTCGTACGGGCCGTCCGGGCGGACTCGTGCCCGGACGGGCTCCCGCCTCGCGTACCCGGTGCGGTCCCCGGCATGCGTGGGGATCGGCGGGAGGTCCGGTGACGGGGCGGTGGACCGGGCAGCGGGTGCGGAACGACCCGGTCAGCGCCGAACGACCCGGTCAGCGCGGAACGACCGGTTCTACTGAGCCCCCCGCCCCCGCCCGACTCCGCCGGCGGCCCGCTACGACCCGCGCGGGGGCGGAGCCGTTCGTCCGGGCCGGTGCCCGCTGCCCCGTGCCCACCGCCCCCGGACCACGACGGCTTCTCCCTGTGCGACACCGGGCGCACCGGTCACGACCCGGCCCCCGCGAGCAGGTCGTCGACGGTGGTGACCCGGACCAGCGGCCGGTACAGCTCCATGATCTGCAGGGCCCTCACGTGGGAGTCGTCGTCCACGCCGGCGCAGGCGTCCGCCACGACCAGCACCTCCGCGCCGGCGTCCGCGGCGGCGAGGGCGGTGGACAGGACGCAGCAGTCGGTGCTGACGCCGGCCAGCACCAGGCGGCCGTCCGGGCCGGTGCGGGCGGCGAGTTCGGGGGTCCATTTGCCGAAGGTGGTGGCGTCCATGACGTGCTCCGCGAGGCCGGCGAAGTCGTCGGTCAGTGCCCACAGTTCGTCGTCCGGTGGCCGGCGGGCGAAGGGCCACTGGTCGTAGTAGGCGCGCCAGGCGCCGGCCGGCCGCTGAGGGGCCAGGAAGCGGGTGAAGGTGGCGCGGCCGGGGAAGGCCGGCAGCAGGGCGCGCACGCCGGCTGCCGCGTCGGCGTACCGGGGGGTGGCCCAGGGGCTCGCCGGATCGGCGAAGACGCGCTGCATGTCGATGACGGCAAGGTGTCCGGGGCTCGTGCGCGGGGCCCGGGCGCCGGGGTGTGCGGCGCTCATGGGTTGAGCACCCCGTCGTCGAGCGCCGGGCTCGGTTCCCGGGCCTCCTGGGAGCGGATCCGGGACCGGCCCAGCAGGAGCGTGCCGAGGAAGGAGAGGGCCAGGGCGACGAGGACGCCCAGGTTGGCGTAGGCCCAGGCGCCGGTCCTGCCGCCGAGGCCGAACGGCTCCAGCAGATAGCCCTGCCAGGTCAGCCAGTGCGCGGCGCTGTTGGTGACCAGGCCCCAGCCGACGGCCGTGGCGGCGACGGTGAGCACCAGCGGGCGGAGCGGGACGTCGCCGTAGCGGCCCTGCGGGCGGAACAGGTCGCCGTCGTCGTAGTCGCGGCGGCGCAGGGCCAGGTCGGCGAGCATGACACCGGCCCAGGCGGCGATGGGCACGCCAAGGGTGGTGAGGAAGCCCATGAACTGGGTGAGGAAGGTGTCAGCGAAGAACACGATGTAGATCGCGCCGGCGATCATCAGCACGCCGTCGAAGAACGCGGCCACATAGCGGGGCACCCGCAGGCCGGCGGAGAGCAGGGCCAGCCCGGACGAGTAGATGTCGAGGACGGCGCCGCCGACCAGGCCGAGGACCGCGACCAGGGCGAACGGCACCAGGAACCAGGTCGGCAGGAGCGTCGCCAGCGCGCCGATCGGGTCGGCGGCGATGGCCTTGCTCAGCTGAGCGGAGGAACCGGCCAGCAGCAGGCCGAAGACCAGCAGGACGAGCGGCGCGAGGGAAGCGCCGAAGGCGGTCCAGCCGATCACGCCCCGGCTGGAGGAGTCGCGGGGCAGATAGCGGGAGTAGTCGGCGGCGGCGTTGACCCAGCCGAGGCCGAAGCCGGTCATCATGAACACCAGCGCGCCGAGGAACTCCTGCGCCGAACCCGCCGGGACCGCGCTGACAGTGCTCCAGTGGATGTCGTCGGCGACCAGGATGACGTAGACGATCGTGAGCACGCCGGTGATCACGGTGATCCAGGTCTGCAGCCGCATGATCAGGTCGAAGCCCATGACCCCGCCGACGACGGTCAGCGCGGCCACCACCATGAGGGCGACCGCCTTGGTCTCGGTGCCGCCGCCCCAGCCCAGGCTGTCGAAGACGGTGGCGGTGGCCATCGTGGCGAGCGCGGTGAGGACGGTCTCCCAGCCGACGGTGAGCATCCAGGAGATCACGGACGGCAGCCGGTTGCCGCGCACGCCGTACGCGGCCCGGCTGAGCACCATGGTGGGGGCCGAGCCGCGCTTCCCGGCGACCGCGACGAAGCCGCAGAGCAGGAACGATACGGCGATGCCGAGTACGCCGGAGGCGAGGGCCTGCCAGAAGGAGATGTTGAAGCCGAAGGCGAAGGCGCCGTAACTGAGCCCGAGCACGGACACGTTGGCCCCGAACCAGGGCCAGAACAGGGAGCGCGGGGTGCCCCGGCGCTCCGAGTCCGCGATCACGTCGAGCCCGTGCGTCTCCAGTTGGAGGGGACGGCCGGTGGCTCCGCCGCCCAGGGGGCCGGTGGCTGCGCCGTCGAGAGGATCGTGCGGGTACGTCATCGCCGAGCCACCTGCCCTGCCTGTCCGGACGTGTTCGATCACGCTAGTCTGCCCTCACGGGCGCCGCGGCAAGCCCGGTTCGGCCGGTCAGCGGTCGGACTCCTCCTGGATCGGGGTCTTCGGCTCCTCCGGCGGGTGCGGGGAGGGTCCCGGCCTGCCGCCGTGGCGCGCCTGCCCCGCCCGTCGGCCGGCGTGGGGGACGTCGGCGTGTGCCATGCCTTGGCGTCTCCTTACGCGCCGCCGCTCTCGTCCGTGGTCTGGTCCGTGGCCTCGTTCGTGTTCTCTCCGGCGGTGTCCTCGTCGGCGGGGTCCGCTCCTTCCGCCTGTGACGGAGTGGTGCGCGGCGGCTGTTCGGCCTCGGGGGCGCCCGGCTCTCGTTCGCCCTCGGCCTGGGAAGGGGTGTTCTCGCTCATCGGATGCTCTCCGGTCCTCTCACGCGTGCGCGCTGTTCCGGGCTCCCCGGGTACCCCGTGCGACACCGGACCCCTCACCCACGGAATCCCTGAATCCGCTTCCGTCGGGTGGGTACCTGACCAGTCCGGCGCAGCATGCGGCGCCGGTCCGATGATCGTGAACCAACTCACCGCCTGGAGGAGCCATGGCGGGTATCACCCCACCTGACCTGCAGAAAGCCCTGTCGGGCGCGGATTACCCGGCCACTTCCGACCAGCTTCGGAAGGTCGCCGAGAACAACCACGCGCCCAAGGAGATCACCGAGCGGATCTCTCATCTCGGGAAGAAGAAGTTCGAGAACCCCGCCGAGGTCAGCAAGGCCGTCTTCCAGAACGAGTGACGGCGACCGGACACGGGTCCGTGGCGGCCGGAGGCTTTCGCCCCGGCCGCCACGTGATGGGGGGCGCCGCCCGCCGCTCTCCGGAGTCGTGTCGACGGTCTCCGTCACGCCACTCCCCGGCGACCCGGTCAGAAGTGACATCCCTCACAGCGGGGTCGGCCACTAAGCGGGGCGGATAGTAGACGCGGCTCCCGCGACATATGAGATTTGTCCGGCTTGCCGTGCGTGGGCGCCACGGTCCGGCCCGCGGCACGCGCACCGCTCGGCACCCCGCCGCATCGTCCGACGAGACCTCCCTTCTGACGGCCCGACAGCATTGCGCAAACGTCGCTGTTGCGAAGTCGGCATCTCTCCGGCCGTCTGACAAGAGCCGTGCCGGCCTACGAAGCCAGGTAGTAGCAACCACCCTTTGCACTCGGTGTGAAGCCGTCTTGAGAATGAGCGCTCCGCGATCACCGAGTGAGGTTGACGATGGGCCAGCACCGCAAGACCAAGCACTACCGGCGAATAGTCGTCACCGCCGCCGCCATCGGCGCCGTGGGCGTGCCATCCGTCGCCCTGGCCTGTTCCGAGTGGCCGTACGGCACGGACGACCCGGCGCAGACCACCGCGACGAGCGCACCCGTGGGGCAGTGGCAGTACGCGCCCAAAGATCACGACAGCAACGGGTACCCCACCGGCGCACCGCTGACCACCGTGCCCCAGAGCAGCGTGCCGCCCACCTCCCTGGCCACGACGCATCCGACGACCCGGCCGAGCGCGCCTTCGCACGCCTGGAAGAACAGGCCGCACAAGAAGAAGGCCGTGGCCCACAAGGTCAGGCGCACCCCCGCGCCCAGCACCCCCGCGTCCGGCGCCCCCGCCCCCGCCGCTCCCGCGGCCACCACCGCTCCCGCCACCAACGCTCCGGCTCCCGCCGCCACCACCGCGCCGAGCAGCCCGGCGCCCACCACCACGGCGTCCGGGGTCACCGCCGAGATCGTGCGCCTCGTGAACAGCGAGCGCGCCAAGGCCGGTTGCCAGCCCCTGACGCTCAACGCGACGCTCACCAAGGCCGCGCAGGCCCACAGCGACGACATGGCGGCCCACCAGAACATGTCGCACACCGGATCCGACGGCTCGTCCCCGGGCGACCGCATCACGCGGGCCGGCTACACCTGGAGCAGCTACGGCGAGAACGTCGCCTACGGCTACAGCACGGCGGAGCAGGTCATGGCGGGCTGGATGTCCAGCCCGGGCCACCGGGCCAACATCCTCAACTGCGGGTTCAAGGAGATCGGCGTCGGTCTCGCCCAGCCCGGCAGCTACTGGACCCAGGACTTCGGCACGGCCCGCTGAGGGCCGACGGCGGGGTGCCGGCAATGGCGGCACAGGGCGCGGCCGTACGACGCCCTGTTCCGCCGGCCGAGGACGCGCCGGTGACCGCCGTGGCGCACCGGTGCGGCTGGTCCTCGGCCGGCGCCTTGACCGATGTCTTGCGGCACGCCTCCGGGCACACGCCGGGCGGCGTTCCCCGCTCCTGACCGCGCCTCAGAGCTTGGCGCCGAAGGCCTGGGTCCACCACGGGCCGCCCGAACCGTCGTGGACGCCCACGCCGATGTCCTTGAACGCGCAGTTGAGGATGTTGGCGCGGTGGCCGGGGCTGTTCATCCAGGAGTCCATCACCGCCTGCGGGGTCTGCTGGCCCTTCGCGATGTTCTCGCCGTACGTGGACCAGCGGTAGCCCGCCGCGGTGATGCGCTCGCCGGGGCCGGCGCCGTCCGGGTCGGTGTGGTCGAAGAAGCCGCGGGCGGCCATGTCGTCGGAGTGGCCCTGGGCGGCCTTGTCCAGCTGCGGGTCCTCGGTGACCGGGCCGCATCCCGCCGCCGCGCGCTCCTTGTTCACGAGCGCGACCACCTGGGCCACCGTGCCGGTGGGCGCGGGCTGTGCCCGCGGGGTACGGGAGGCGCGGGGGGTCGTGGGCGCGGCCGGCTGGGCCCGCGGGGTGGTGCTCCTCCGCGCGGGGCGGGGGCTCTTGGTGACGCCCGGCTTCCTCTTCGTGGGAGACGGGGACGGCGACGCGGACGCCGAGGGCGACGCGGAGGTCTCGACGGCGCTCGGTTCAGCGAGGTCCACGACGGGGGCGCCGGGGGTCCGCGCTGCGGTCGCCTCGCTGGTGTCCGCCGGTCCGGAGCCGGTACCGAAGTACCAGAGGCCGCCGCCGGCCACGCAGGCCGCCACCACGGCGCCCCCGACGGCCCGGCGCCGGATCCGCCGCCGCCGTCGCCGTGCCTCGCCGCGCCCGCTCGGACGACGGCGGGCGGCCCGCAGACCGACGGGGTCACCGGAGCGGCTTGCGCCGGGTCCGGCGGCGGCGTCCGGCTCGGCGGCGTGCACC
>NZ_JBEXKG010000088.1:0-31514 GCF_040609555.1 Streptomyces sp. NPDC004658 | reverse complement strand
ACTTGGCGCGCAGGGTGTGGTCCTCGACGGTGCGGCGGGCCTGCTCGATGGTCCGGTCCACGCCGCGCTTGGCGGCGCCGACCGCCTTGACCGTGCCGACGGCGCACACCGGTGCCGTGCCGTCGTACGACCGTCAGCTCCTCGGCGCCGGCCCCGCTCGCGGTGGGCAGCGGGCCGCCGTCGGGGTCCCAGAAGGCCAGGCGGCCCTGGCGCGGCAGGGGCGCGGGCAGGTAGACGGACGCCAGGCGCAGCGGGACCGGGTGCCCGGTCCCCGTCTCCGGGGGACCCCCGGTGCGCTCGGCCACCGCAGCCGTGCCGCTCATACGTCCTGCCACCTCCCGCCCGTGCGTCGGATCAGACGTCTTCGACTCTACGGGCGGGGTCTGACAATCGGCTCCGCGGGCGGGTCGCGGCCCCGGTCACGGGACCGTGCGGGAGACCACGAACACCATCGGGAACTGCGGGTCGGACAGGTTGACGACCACGTCCTGGGTGGGCGCCGGGTTCTTCTGTCCGTGGGTCAGGCCCCACCAGGGGCCGGGGCCGCCGAAGGTCCAGCCGCTGACCTTCCGGTCGCGTTCGCCGACGGCGATGTCGCCCTTCTTCAGCTGGTCCCGGCGCACGCCCATGGCCTGGAGGAAGCTGTCCAGGCCGGCGGGGTTGGTGCGGAACTGCACGTAGAGGCGGCTGGTCTTCCAGTTGTTCGTCTCGTAGTAGGCGACGTGGTCGGCGGGGTGCGGGACGGCCACCTGGTAGAGACGGCGCTGCACCTTGGACGGCCACCCGGCGGTGAGGCCGGTCGCCGAGTACTTCGCCTCCTTGTCCTTGCCGCTGTCGCGGCTCTGGTTCGCGGAGATCACCAGGTAGCCGGCCGGGACGCCGATGAGCAGGACGATGATCAGCAGGGTGAGCGCCCGCCGCCTGGCCTTGTGCCGCGGGTCCTCGGCCGGCCGCCGCGGCTCGTCCGGCGGGCCGCCCTGGTGGGGCAGCGACGGCGTCATGCGGTGTCCCGGTCGCGGCGGGACTGGGCGTACCGCTCGTAGCGCTCGTACCGCTCCACCCGGCGCCGCTTGGCGCGGCGGAACCGGCGGGCGACCAGCCGGGCCAGGTCGGCGGCGCCCACCATGCCCGCCTCGGGGCCGAGCTGGGCGCGGGTGATGCGGGCCTCGGGGCGGTAGCCGCGGCCGGTGAGGTGGCGCTTGAAGGCGTCCCGGGCGGGTCCGATGAGCAGGTCGTCGGCGGCGGAGACGCCGCCGCCGATGACGAAGCAGGAGGGGTCGAGGGCGGCGGCGAGGTTGGCGATGCCGACGCCGAGCCACTGGCCGATGTCCTGGAGCAGTTCCACGCACATCGCGTCGCCCTCGCGGGCCAGCTCGGTGATCATCGGGCCGGTGATGTCGCCGATGTTGCCCTTGACGTGCTCGATGATGCCGTAGGCGACCGGCGAGTCGGCGGCGGCCAGCTCGCGCGCCTCGCGGACGAGCGCGTTGCCGGAGCTGTACTGCTCCCAGCAGCCGCGGTTGCCGCACGGGCAGCGGTGTCCGCCGGGAACGACCTGCATGTGGCCGAACTCGCCGGCGACGCCGAACTTGCCGCGCTTGACCTGGCCGTCCTCCAGGATGGCGCCGCCGATGCCGGTACCGAGGGTGATCATGACGAGGTGGTCCTCGCCGCGGCCGGCGCCGAAGCGCCACTCCGCCCAGGCGGCCGTGTTGGCGTCGTTGTCCACCAGGACCGGTACGGACAGCCGGCCGGCGAGGCGGTCGCGCAGCGGTTCGTTGCGCCAGGACAGGTGGGGGGCGAACAGGACGCGGTTGCGGTCGGCGTCGACCCAGCCGGCCGCGCCGATGCCGACCGCGTGCACGTCGTGCCGGTCGGACAGGTCCAGCACCAGCTCGACGATGGTGTCCTCGACGACCTTGGGGCTCTTGGACTTGTCCGGGGTCTCCGTGCGGAGCTTCTCCAGGATGTTGCCGTCGGCGTCCACGACGCCCGCCATGACCTTGGTGCCGCCGATGTCGATGCCGACGGTGGGGACACGGGGGGCGGTCAGATGTGACCGGCGCTCTCGTGTGCCCACGGTGCGCAGGACCGGGGCTCGGCGGGAACCGATGGGGGCGGTGAGGTCGCGGTAGGTGCTCATCGGGCTCGATTCTGCCGCACGCTCACGCTGGGTGCGGCGCGGGGCGGCGGAGGGGGGCGCGCGTCCGGTGCGGGGGCCCGGTGCGCCGCGGTTCTCGCGCGGCCCCCGCGCCCCTCAACTCCGTTGCAGTTCGTGGCGTAGGGCGTCCAGGTCGGATCCCCCGGCCATTTGCCGTGTCAGCTCGTCCAGGGTGATGCCGTCCCGTGTGTAATTGCCCACCATCGTGCCCCTTCTCAGCAGCACGAACCTGTCCCCCACCAGGTACGCGTGATGCGGGTTGTGGGTGATCAGAACGACACCCAGGCCCTCGTCCCGTGCCGCGGCCACATATTTGAGGACCACACCGGACTGCTTCACTCCCAGTGCCGCCGTCGGCTCGTCCAGGACCAGGACCTTCGCGCCGAAGTGGACCGCCCTCGCGATGGCGACGCACTGGCGCTCGCCGCCCGACAGCGTGCCGATGGGCTGGTCGACGTCCCGGAGGTCGATGCCCATGCGGAGCAGCGCCTCGCGGGTGGTGCGGCGCATGAAGTCGGTGTCCAGGCGCTTGAAGGGGCCGGCGCCCTTGCGGGGCTCGGAGCCGAGGAAGAAGTTGCGCCAGACCGGCATGAGGGGGACGACGGCCAGGTCCTGGTAGACGGTGGCGATGCCCCGGTCCAGGGCCTCGCGCGGGGAGGAGAGGGCCGTCTCCTCGCCCTCGATGCGCAGGGTGCCGCCGTCGTGCCGGTGCAGTCCCGCGACGATCTTGATCAGGGTGGACTTGCCCGCGCCGTTGTCGCCGAGGACGCAGGTGATCTCCCCCGCGTTGACCTCCAGGGACACCCCTTCCAGGGCGCGGACGGTGCCGTAGTGCTTGCTGACGCCGGTCAGCTCGACGAGTGTCACTTGGTGGCCTCCGCCCGCTTGCGGACCCAGGCGTTGAGCAGGGTCGCGAGGAGCAGCATCGCTCCGAGGAAGAACTTGAACCAGTCCGGGTTCCACTCGGCGAAGACGATGCCCTTGCTGGTCATGCCGAACAGGAGCGCGCCGACGGCCGAGCCGACCGCGCTGCCGTAGCCGCCGGTGATCAGGCAGCCGCCGATGACGGCCGCGATGATGTAGATCAGCTCGTTGCCGACGCCCTCGCCGGACTGGACGGCGTCGAAGGAGAAGAGCAGGTGCTGGCCGGAGATCCAGGCGCCGAACGCGACGCCCATGTACAGGCCGATCTTGGTCCGGGCGACCGGGACGCCGACCGCGCGGGCCGCGTCCGCGTTGCCGCCGACGGCGAAGATCCAGTTGCCGGTGCGGGTGCGCAGCAGGATCCAGGACGCGAGGGCGACCAGCCCCAGCCACCACAGGATGGTGACCTTGATGTCGACGCCGCCGACGCCGATGGTCGAGGCGAAGACGGCGTGGGCGCTCGCGAAGCCCTCCATGTCGGCGATGGTCTTGGTGGAGACGGTGCCGTCGATCAGCTTGGTGAAGCCGAGGTTCATGCCGGTCAGCATCAGGAAGGTGCCCAGCGTGATGATGAAGCTGGGCAGTTTCGTGCGGGTGAGCATGAAGCCGTTGAAGGCGCCGATGGCCAGCGTGACCAGCAGGGACACGCCCACGCCGACCCAGGTGTTCGCCGTCATCTGGTAGCTGAACATGGAGGAGACCAGCGCCGACGACGTCACCAGGACGCCCGCCGAGAGGTCGAACTCGCCGCCGATCATCAGCAGGGCCACGGGCACGGCCATGATGCCGATGGTCGAGGAGGCGTAGAGGACCGTGCTGAGGCTGGAGGCGCGCAGGAAGCCGTCGGCGGCGAAGGCGAAGAAGACGAAGACGGCGAGGGCGCCGACGACCGAGCCGAGTTCGGGTCGGGTGAGCAGCTTCCGCAGCGGTGAGGTCTGCAGAATCCTTTCGTCCAGCAGGTTCTCGTCCGTGACCGCGCTCATCGGGTGCCCCGCTCGGTGTACTCCGCGAGGGCGGACGCCTGGTCCTTCGTGATGATCTGCGGGCCGGTCAGCACGGGCTTGCCGCCGCCGAGGACGTCGCCGTTGTACTTGTACAGCCACAGCAGGTCGACCGCCTGGTAGCCCTGGAGGTACGGCTGCTGGTCCACGGCGAATCCGAGGGTGCCGTTCTTCAGCGAGGCCGCCACCTTGCCGTTGAGGTCGAAGGTGTCGATCTCGGCCTTGCTGCCCGCGTCCGTCCGCGCCTTCACGGCGGTGTCGGCGTAGGGCGCGCCGAGGGTGACGACGGAGTCGATGGACTTGTCGGCCTGGAGCTTGGCCTCGATGGCGGACTGCACGTCGGGCATGTTCGTGCCGTTGACGTAGAGCTTGCGCAGCGTGCCGTGGAAGGTCTCGGCGACCCCGTCGCAGCGCTGCTCGTGGCCGACGTTGCCCTGCTCGTGCAGCACGCACAGGGCCTTCTTCTTCCCGCGCTTGTTCAGCTCCTCGCCGACGGCCTGGCCGGCGACGGTCTCGTCCTGCCCGATGTGGGTGAGGGCGCCGAAGGCCTTGGACTCCTCGGAGCCGGAGTTGACGGTGATCACCGGGATGCCGGCCTTCTCGGCGCGGGCCACGGCGGCCTTCATGGCGTCCGGCTTGGCGAGGGTGACGATGATGCCGTCGACCTTCTTGTCCACGGCCGCGTCCACCAGCTGGGCCTGCTGCTGGGCCTCGTCGTCGTGCGAGTAGAGGAAGTTGATGTTGTCCTTGACGGCGGCCTGCTTGGCGCCGCTCTGCACGATGTCCCAGAAGGTGTCGCCGTCCCCCGAGTGGGTGATCATCGCGAAGGTCCAGCGCGGAGTGTTCACCGCCGCCCTGCCCTGGGCGGCGGCGGCCTTGCGGGCGTCCTCCGCCCGCTTGCCTCCGGTGCTGCTGCATGCCGCCAGGGACACGGAGAGTGCCCCCGCCAGCGCTATGCCTACCCAGGTCCGAAACCGTGCCACGAGGCCGTGCCCTTCTTGCCGTGTTCGTACAGACGCGAGGGGCCGTCGATCGCATCAGCGGCCCCAAACACTCCAGTATCGAACACGGGGAACACCCATGACATGACCGGGGAGCCTCCACGGGTCGCATTGTCCGGACATTGCGACGAGGGGCGGTCGCCGGTCAGGGCCGCACGAGCAGCTGGAACTCGAAGGAGTAGCGGCTCGGGCGGTAGGTGTGGTCGCCGAACTCCACCGCACGGCCGGTGTCGTCGAAGGTGGTGCGCTGCATGGTGAGCAGCGGGGCCCCCTCGGCCTCGCCGAGCCGCTCCGCCTCGGCGGCCGTCGCGCCCCGGGCGCCGATGGACTGGCGCGCGCTGTGCAGGGTGATCCCGGCGGCGCGCATCAGCCGGTACAGGCCGGTGGCCTCCAGCTGGTCGGTGTCCAGTTCGAGCAGGCCGGTCGGCAGGTGGTTGATCAGGTACGCCATCGGCTCGCCGTGCGCGAGGCGGAGCCGCTCGATGCGGTGCACGTCACCGCCCTCCGCGACGCCGAGCGCGGCGGCGACCGCGGCGGAGGCCGGGACGACCGTGTTGACCAGCACCTTCGTCGCGGGCCGCTGGCCGGCCGCCTCCAGGTCGTCGTAGAGGCTGCTCAGTTCCAGCGGGCGCTTGACCTGACTGTGCACGACCTGGGTGCCCACGCCCCGGCGCCGGACGAGGAGGCCCTTGTCGACGAGGGACTGGATGGCCTGGCGGACGGTCGGCCGGGACAGCCCGAGCCGCGCGGCCAGCTCGATCTCGTTGCCCAGCAGACTGCCCGGGGTGAGGCTGCCGTGCTCGATGGCCGCCTCCAGCTGCTGGGAGAGCTGGAAGTACAGCGGCACCGGGGAGCTACGGTCCACACGGAGGTCGAGCGACACGGTCGGGTCCACATCTGGTTTCGGCACGGGCCCGAGCGTAGCCCCGTGCCTGGTTGACGGGAAGTCGTGTAGTCCGGTTGTCCGGACATACGCATTGACAGGGTACGGGGTCCGCCCTCACTTTGTTTCCATGCGCATCGGGGTCATCGGTACGGGCCGCATCGGCACCCTTCACGCGAGGACGCTCAGCCGCCACCGCGAGGTCGGATCCCTGATCCTCACGGACACGGACCCGGCGCGGGCGCAGACGCTGGCGCACCGGCTGGGCGAGACCGCGGCGCCCGGCGTGGACGAGATCTTCCGGTGGGGCGTGGACGCGGTGGTGATCACCACGGCGACGGCGGCCCACGCCGAACTCATCGGCCGTGCGGCCCGCTCGGGCCTGCCGGTCTTCTGCGAGAAGCCCATCGCGCTGGACCTGCCGGGCACGCTGCACGCGCTCGCCGAGGTGGAGACGGCCGGGACGGTGCTGCAGATGGGGTTCCAGCGGCGGTTCGACGCGGGCTACGCCGGCGCGCGGCAGGCCGTCCGCACGGGCCGGCTCGGCCGGCTGCACACCGTACGGGCGCTGACCTGCGACGAGTCCCCGCCACCGGTGGAGTGGCTGCCGCTGTCCGGAGGGCTGTTCCGGGACACGCTGATCCACGACTTCGACGTGCTGCGCTGGGTGACGGGCCGCGAGGTGACCGACGTGTACGCCGCCGGCTCGGACCGCGGCCCCGCGATGTTCCGGGAGGCGGGGGACGTCGACACGGGCGCGGCGCTGCTCACGCTGGACGACGGCACCCTGGCCACCGCGACGGCGACCCGGCTGAACGGCGCCGGCTACGACGTGCGCATGGAACTGGCCGGGGAGCGCGACACGGTCGTGGTGGGCCTGGACGACCGCACGCCCCTCGCGTCCACCGAGCCGACCGGACCGCCGCCCGCCGACAAGCCGTGGACGGGCTTCCTGGAACGGTTCGGCCCCGCCTACGAGGCCGAACTGAACGCCTTCGTGGAGGTGGTCCGCGGCGAACGGCCCAACCCGTGCGACGGCCGGGAGGCCCTGCAGGCCCTGCGCATCGCCGAGGCCTGCGAGCGTTCCCGCCGGGAGCGGCGTCCGGTGGCACTGGCGGAGGTGCCGGGCGCCCCGGGAACGCTGTAGGGCAAAGGCCGGCCCTGGTGCCCTGTGACCGGCGCCGGGCCGACGGCGTCCCGGTCGGCGCGTCGCCCTAGCCGTGCCCGTCCTCGGTGTCCTCCAGCAGACCGGCGTCATGGGCGAGCAGGGCGATCTGGACCCGGTTGTCCAGGTCGAGCTTGGTGAGGACGCGTGAGACGTGGGCCTTGACGGTGGCCACGCTGAGGAAGAGTTCGGCGGCGATCCGGGCGTTGGCGAGGCCGCGGCCGACGGCGACGGCCACCTCGCGTTCGCGGTCGTTGAGGGCGGCGAGCCGTTCGCGCGCGCGGGTCCGCCGGGCGTCGGCGGCGGTACCGGCCGCGTGCCGCATCAGCTGCCGGGTGACGGCGGGCGACAGGACCGGGTCACCGGCCGCGACCCGGCGCACGGCGTCGACGATCTCGGCGGGCGGGGTGTCCTTCAGCACGAAACCGGCGGCTCCGGCGCGCAGGGCGTGGAGCACCTGTTCGTCGGCGTGGAAGGTGGTGAGCACGACCACCTGCGGCGCGTCCGCCCGCGCGCGCAGCCGTCGCGTGGCGGTGATCCCGTCCACCACCGGCATGCGGAGGTCCATCAGGACGACGTCCGGCCGGGCCCGCCGCGCCGCCTCCTCCGCCTCCGCGCCGTCGGCGGCCTCCCCGACGATCTCGATGTCCCCGGCCCCGCCGATCATCAGCGCCAGACCGGCGCGTACGAGGGGGTCGTCGTCCACGAGGAGGAGTCGGATCGGCGTCGCAGTCATGCGGTCAGGTAATCACGGGCGGGGAGGCGGGGTGGGGGGAACGGTCGGGAGCCCGGGCACCCGGGCGCGGGCTCACCTCGTGTACGTCGTGAGCGCCCCGGGGTGCGGCGCCGCGCCCCTCAGCCGCATGGCCAAGGCAGCCACCCCCGCACCGCGAAGCCACCGTCGGGACCCGTGCCGTGTTCCAGGTGTCCGCCCGCCAGTGTGGCCCGTTCCCTCAGGCCGATCAGGCCCTGTCCGGAGCCGGGGACGGGCGGGACCTCGGCGGGCGGGGCGGGGTTGGCGACCGTGATCGTCAGGCCGTCGCCCGGTGTGCCGGTGAGGCGGACCGTGACCTCGGTGCCGGGGGCGTGCTTGCGGGCGTTGGTCAGGGCCTCCTGGGCGATGCGGTAGGCGGTGCGGCCGACGGAGGCGGGCACGGCGTCCGGGTCGGCGACGCCGTGGTCGAGGGTGACCTTCATGCCGGCCTCGCGGCACTCGGCGACGAGGGCGTCCAGTCCGGCCAGCGTCGGCTGGGGGCGTCCGCCGGACGGCTCCTCGGTCTCGCCGGCCCGCAGGACGCCGATGATCTCCCGCAGGTCCTGCAAGGCCTCGTGGGCGCTCTCCCGGATCACCCCGGCGGCCCGCGCGGTCTCCTCGCGGGGCGCGTCCGGCCGGAACTCCAGGGCGCCCGCGTGCACGCTCAGCAGGGTCAGCCGGTGCGCGAGCACGTCGTGCATCTCGCGGGCGATGGCCTCGCGGGCCAGCCGCTGCGCCTGCTCGGCGCGGAGCCGGGCCTCGGTCTCCGCCCGGTGCGCCCGGTCCCTGAGGCTGAGCATCAGCATGCGTTTGGAGCGGACGAACATGCCCCAGCCGATGATGGACACGGTGAGCAGCGCGGTGAACGCGACGACGCCGGCGTAGGGCAGCTGGGGGTCGGGCCGCACCCAGTAGAACAGCGGGATGAGCGCGAGGTCGACGCCGCCGATCCAGGCGACGTACCGGAAGGGCCGGTGGACGGCGAGCGTGAAGAGGGCGACCATCGCGGCGCCGCCCGAGCTGTTGGACAGCAGGCCGACCGGGACCATGACGACGGCGAGCCCGACGGGCCACCGGCGGCGCAGCCAGACCGCGCCGCAGGAGAGGACGCCCAGCGTCTGGTCGAGGACGGCGAGGGAGTGCGGCAGGCCGCGTTCCTCGGACAGGCTCCGGGCGGACGCCAGGCCGAGGACGACGGCCAGGAGGAAGCAGGAGATGTCGACGACCCAGTCGCGCGCGGTGCGCCGCGGCCGTCGGCCGGGGGTCCCGGCACCCGGGTCCAGCTCGTGGACGAGCGCGGAGGGGAGCAGCCACCGGCGGCCGGTGAACTCCCTGGGCGCCCGCGCCTGTTCGTCTTCGGTCACGGTCGACCAATCTACGCACGGACCGGGCCCCGTCACCGTCCCGCGCCCGGGATCGCGACCGAATGACCGGGATCGTCGACCGAAGTCGCGTCGCCGTGGACTTTCGGTGCGGCCCGCCGGCGCGGGCACGGCCTTTCGGCGCCGGGGCCGCCGTCCTGTCCGCCCTCCTCGTCGGCGGCACCGTCACCGCCGTCCCGGCGGCCGCCGCGGTCGGCAGCATCTGCTACTCCGACCTGCCCTGGCACCGTCTTCCAGAACCGGGAAGGCGTCCTGCCCATCGGCTGCTGACGCGCCGGGACTACGCCTCCTTGTGGCTGAGGAGGATGTCGACTCCGGCCGGGCCGCCGTCCACGGTGACCTGCGTGGCCACCGGCGCGTAGCCGGCGGCGATCACGGTGTACTGGTCACTGGTGAGGTCGGTGAAGGAGTAGCTGCCGTCGACGCTCGTGGTGCGCGTCCCGACGACGTTCCCTGCGGTGTCGACCAGGGTCACCCGGGCGTCCTCCAGCGGCCGTCCGTCCTGGGTGTGCACCGTCCCCGACAGGGTCGCCGCGGTGGTCAGCCGGATGTCGCAGCGGGTGGTCTCGGCGGAGACGGTGACCGGCACGGCGGCCGGGCGGTGGCCGGGCGCGCTGACACTGAGCGTGTAGTCCCCGGGCAGCAGATCGCCGATGCGGTAGCCGCCGGCGGTACCGGTGGTGGTGGAGGCCGTCACGTCACCGTGCCGGTCGGTGGCCACCACCAGGGCGCCGGGAAGCACCTCCCCGTTCCCGCCGCGCACCGTGCCGGCCACGCCGGCCGGGCTGGGCACGAGCACGAGGTCGTGCGAGACGGGGGTACCGTCCAGGGTCAGCGTGGCGACCTGCGGCCGGTATCCGGAGGCCGAGCCGATGAGGACCAGGCTGCCGCTCCCGGGAAGGTCCACCGCGTACCGGCCGTCCTCCCGGGAGGTGGTGCGGGCCAGCTGGTGACCGGCCGTGTCCAGCACGGTGATCGCGGTCCGGGGTACGGGTACGCCCGCAGCGTCCCGCACCTGTCCACGGATGCCCGCCGCACCGGCCGTACCGTCCACACCGGCCTCGGCGGCCGCGGGGGCGGCGGTGGCGGTCCGCCCGGCGGACTCGGCTCCGGGTACGTCCTCGGTGCCGGATACGGCCTCGGCGGCAGGAGCGGCTCCGGCCCGGTCCCGCTCCCCGGCGTCCTCCACGGGCAGGGCCGCCCTCCTCCGGGCGCGGAACAGCAGCGCGGTGACGAGCACGGCGAAGGCGAAGAAGCCGGCCGACCACCAGTAGGCGACGGTGTAGCTGTGCAGCGCCGCGTTCGCCTTGACCAGGGGGTCGGTCAGGTGGTGCCGCGCGTAGTCGGTGGCCGCGCCGGCGGCCAGGGTGTTCAGCAGCGCCGTACTGATCGAACCGCCCACCTGCTGGGTGGTGTTGACCGCCGCCGAGGCCACGCCCTGGTCGCTCGCCCGCACCCCCAGGGTGGCGTAGCTCATGGCCGCGGGCATCGACATCCCGAGGCCCGCGCCCAGCAGCAGCAGCGGCGGCAGCACGTGCGGCGCGTAGCTGCTGTGCAGGTCGAGGCGGGTCAGCCAGACCATGCCGCCCACGGCCAGCAGCATGCCGACGGGCACGACGGTCTTGGGCCCGATCCTCGGTACCAGCCAGTTGGTGGACAGCTGCGCCATCACCATCAGCGCGCCGACCATCGGCAGGAAGGCCACGCCGTTC
This sequence comes from Streptomyces sp. NPDC004658, assembly GCF_040609555.1. Classification (NCBI taxonomy): domain Bacteria; kingdom Bacillati; phylum Actinomycetota; class Actinomycetes; order Kitasatosporales; family Streptomycetaceae; genus Streptomyces; species Streptomyces sp. NPDC004658. Next base: position 20,531 of record NZ_JBEXKG010000088.1, on the reverse strand, counting down.
TTCACCGGCGAGTAGCCCAGCGTCGCCTGGAGGTAGTAGGTGAGGAAGAGGAAGACGCCGAACATCCCGGCGGAGGAGATGAGCACGGTCGCGAGCGCGGCGGCGCGGTCGCGGTCGGCCAGGACGCGCAGGGGCAGGACGGGGTGCTTCGCACGGCTCTGCCAGAGGAAGAACGCGACCAGCAGCAGACCACCCGCGGCGAGGAAGCCCCAGGTCATCCAGTTGTCCCAGTCGTGCGTCTCGGCGTTGGCGAAGCCGTAGACGACACCGAACAGGCCGCCGGAGACCAGGACGGCGCCGAGGATGTCCAGCTTGGGCCGCTCGGCCGGGACGGAACGGCCGATGAGGACGGCCGCGCCGATCAGCGCGGGAATCGCGATGACGTCGTTGACGTACAGCGTCCAGCGCCAGTCGAGGTACTCGGTGAGCAGGCCGCCGAGGACCAGGCCGACGGCGGCGCCGGAGCCGGCGATGGCGCCGAATATGCCGAACGCCTTGGCGCGTTCCTTGGGTTCGGTGAACGTCGTGGTCAGCAGGGAGAGCGCCGCCGGCGCCAGCAGGGCGCCGAACAGCCCCTGCACGGCACGCGCGACGACCAGCATGGTGAAGCCGCCCGCCGCACCGCCGACCGCGGAGGCGGCGGCGAAGCCTGCGATGCCGATGATGAAGGTCGTCTTGCGGCCGAAGAGGTCGGCGAGCCGGCCGCCGAGCAGCAGCAGGCTGCCGAAGGCCAGGGAGTAGGCGGTGACGATCCACTGCCGGCCGTTGTCGTCGAAGCCCAGGTCCTGCTGGGCGGAGGGCAGGGCGATGTTCACGATCGTGGCGTCGAGCACGACCATGAGCTGGGCCAGGCCGATCACGGCCAGTGCCCACCAGCGGTGCTTCGGCGGGGCGTGGGTCTGGCCGGACGGCCCGGCCTGGACGGGGGCGACCGGGATGGCTTCCACGATGGGACTCCCTGATGGTGCTCGGATTGCTCGGTTGTGCGTCAGCGCCGGCGGACGACGGGTCCCCGTCCACCATCGGTCCGAAACGGTTTCGTACTGCAAAGGTAGGCAATTCCTCAGCGAAACTCAAACGTTTCGATCAGCCTTCCCGCCACGGCCGTCCCTCGGCCGGCCCGCGCTCGTGTCAGGCCGCCGCCCGGCGCCCCCACGCCGTCCCCAGCAGCACCAGCGCGCCGCCCGCCAGGCCGAGTGCGCCGAGCCGGTCGCCGCCCAGCGCGATGCCGGCGCCGGCGGCCCACAGCGGCTCGGTGCCGAGCAGCAGGCTGACCCGGGAGGGCGAGGTGCGGCGGACGGCCCACATCTGCACGAAGAAGGCGAACACCGTGCACAGGGCCGACAGGAACAGCAGACCCGCCCACTCCCGCGCGCCGAACCCCGTCGCGGCCGTCCACGGCGCCGGTCCCCCGCCGGTGGCGGACAGCAGGGCGAAGACGGCGACGGCCGTGCCGAGCTGGACCGTCGTCAGCGGCAGCGCGCCGGCGCCCTGCACGGCCCCGATCCGGGACATGGCCAGCACGTGCACGGTGCGGGCGCACGCGGCCAGCAGCATCAGCAGGTCGCCGAGGGAGGGCCGGGTGAATCCGGCGCCCTGGGTGAGCAGGACGACGCCGAGTACGGAGACGGCCGCCGCGCCGAGGAAGGACGGCGTGGGCCGGGTGCGGGTGACGGCGGCCTCGGCGAGCGGGGTGAAGATCATGGTCAGGCTGATGATCAGGCCGGCGTTGGTCGCCGAGGTGTGCACCACCCCGTACGTCTCCAGCAGGAAGATCCCGGCGAGGATCAGTCCGAGCAGGGCCGCGCCGCGCCACTGGGCGCCGGTGAGCGCGCGCAGGGACCGGCGGCCGGCGACGGCCAGGGCGGGCAGCGCGAGGGCGAACCGCAGCGCCAGGACGGCCAGCACCGTCCGGGCGGTGGTGATCTCCTTCGCCGCGAGGTAGCTGGCACCCCAGCAGACCGCGACGAGCAGCACGGGCAGGTCGGTGTGCCAGGCCCGGCGGGGCGCGAGCGCGGCGGGCACGGCGAGCGAGGACATGGGTGCGGCTCTCCCGGTCTCCGGATCGGGTGCGGAGACATCGGCGGCTCGCACGGGTCGCGCTCACCGTACCGACGCCGGCGATCTTCGGCCAGGTCTTTCGGTCGGGGCCAGGTCTTTCGGCCAGAGCCTCGTCGCCCGGGTCGGGCCGGCTGGGACCGGCCCCTCCTCGGGGAGGTCGTGACGCGTCGGCTCAGCCGGCGTGCGTGGAGAACAGTCCGCCCGTCGGGCCCTGCTTGTCGCCGCCCTGGGCCTTCTTCAGGGCGTTGGCGAGGCCCTCGATGGTGAGGGACTGCAGGATCACCCGGCCGTTGCCCTCCAGGGTGGCCAGGGACAGTCCCTCGCCGCCGAACACCGCGTTCATCAGGCCTTGGCGGTTGAGACCGCCGACGCGCTGGACGCCGTACTGGATGCCCTCCTCGAAGGCGACCACGCAGCCGGTGTCGACCTCGATGCGGCCGCCGAAGTCCGCCGGGTTCAGGTCGATGAAGTTGCCCGCGCCCGCGATGATCACCGTGCCGTGCCCGGTGAACTTCTCCAGGACGAAGCCCTCGCCGCCGCTCATGCCGGTGCGTCCGCCGGCGAAGGCGATGCCGAAGTCGACGGTGGACTCCGCGGCCACGAAGGCGTCCTTCTCGGCGAACCACGCGCGCGTGCCGTCCAGCTCCAGGGCACGCATCTCGCCGGGGAGCACACCGGCGAAGCCGACCGTGCCCTCGCCGCCCTGGGCGGTGAAGTACTGGAAGGCCAGCGACTCACCGGCGAGCATGCGCTGGCCGACCTGCATGGCGGTGCCCATGGCCTGGCGGAGCAGGCCGCCCATGCCGCCGCCCCCGGCGCCGCCCTGCTGGCCACCGCCGTTCGACGGGCCGGACAGGCGTGTCTCCATGGTCACGTTCGTCGTCTTGAACAGGAACTTCCCGGCCTCGCAGTACACGGTCTGGCCGGGATGCAGGTTGACGACCGCCATCTGCATGGCGTTGCCGACGATCTCTTGCTGAAGTGTCACGCGGGGAGAACGCGGGAGACGGACCCGTGAGTTCCGGTCGTCCGGAAACAGGTCCGTGCGGGTGACTCGCGGGGCGCCCCGGTGCCGTCCGTGCCGGGGCGCCCGCGCGTGTCAGGGGTGGGTCAGCCGCCCAGCTCCTGGTGCCGGGCGGCGAGGGCGGCGGCGCCCTGCTCGGTCAGCGAGCCGAACAGGCGCAGGCGGGAGATGCCGCCGTCGGGGAATATGTCGATCCGCGCGTGGGTGCCGACCGCCGGCTCGGGCAGGACGAAGCGGTGGTCGGTGTCGGGCTGGAGGCGGGTGCGGGGCAGGATCTCCCGCCACTCGCCGTCCTCCCCGTCCCGCACGGACACCGAGGCCCAGCCGGCGCTGTTGCCCTTCAGGCAGGCCGTGTCGATCTCGACGGCGCGGATCCGGGACCGGGCGACGAGCCGGTAGCGGATCCAGTCGTTGCCCTGGTCGCGGCGGCGGCGGGTCTCCCAGCCGTCGTCCATCTTGCGGGAGCGGCCCGGCTGGATGGTGTTGGTGGCCGGGGAGTAGAAGAGGTCGGAGGCGTCCTCGACCCGGCCGCCGTTCTCCAGGGCGACCACGTCGAAGGTGCCGAGGGCCGCCAGCCACCCGGGGTCCGGGACGACCTCGCCGTGGACGCGCAGGCGGGCGATGCCGCCGTCGGGGTGCTGGTTGACGCGCAGGTGCGTGAAGCGCTGCTCGGCGGTGACCTCGAAGCCGTTCGCCGCGTGGCCGCCGACGGCGGTGCGCGGGACGATCGTCGTCCACTTCACGTCGTCGCCCAGCAGTTCCTCCGGGGACGGCGAGCCGGTTACGGACGTGGCCTCGACCGAGACGGCCTGCGGGTAGTTGCCGCGGAAGTGGGCGGTGTCGACGACGATCCCGCGGATCACCCCGGGCGCGCCGAGGCGGACCAGCGCCCAGTCGTGGTCCTCGGCGGTCGGCCACGGGTGCTCGGCGGAGGCGCCGCGCCGGCGGCGGGTCTCCCAGCCGTCCATGATCTTCCCCTTGTGCCCGAAGTGCTCGGGGTCGAACTCGGCCCGCTCCGCCACCAGCAGGTTCTCCCGCTCGGCGAAGAACTCGTCGTTGGCGGCGATGACACCGGCGCCGAGCCGTCGGTCGGCGAGGTTGGCGTACCGGGTGAAGGGGAAGTCGGCGGTGCGGTAGTCCGCGTACGGGTCGCCGCCTCCGTAGGGGTTCGCGTCGCCGGTGAAGCTCGTAATCGCCGTCACGGTGATCAGGGGGTCCTTTCTGGAGTCGGCAGGGTGCGGGTGCGGGGGGGGCTCACTGGGGGCGGGCGAGCAGGGTGCCCTTCGGCGCGGTGAACGCGCCGTCGGCGACGATGCGCTCGCCGCGCAGCCAGGTGGACTTCACGACGCCGTGCAGGGTCTTGCCCGCGTAGGCGGTGACCCGGTTGCGGTGCTGGAGGCCGGCCGGGTCGACGGTGAAGGTCTCGTCGGGGGCCAGGACGGCGAAGTCGGCGTCGTGGCCCGGGGCGATGGCGCCCTTGCGCGCGCCGAGACCGGCCAGGGCGGCGGTCTTCGCGGACATCCAGCGCACGACGTCCTCCAGGCCGTACCCGCGCGCGCGTGCCGCGGTCCACACGGCGGACAGGCTGAGCTGGAGGCCGGAGATCCCGCCCCACGCGGTGGCGAAGTCGTCGGTCTTCAGATCGGCGGTGGAGGGCGAGTGGTCGGTGACCACGCAGTCGATGGTGCCGTCGGCGAGCGCCTCCCAGAGCAGGTCCTGGTTGGCGGCCTCGCGGATGGGCGGGCAGCACTTGAACTCGCTGGCGCCGTCGGGGACTTCCTCGGCGGTCAGGGTGAGGTAGTGCGGGCAGGTCTCGACGGTGACGCGGACGCCCTCGGCGCGGGCGGCGCGGATGAGCGGCAGGGCGTCGCCGGAGGACAGGTGCAGTACGTGCACGCGCGCGTCGAGGCGCCTGGCCTGTGCGACGAGGTGGGCGATGGCGGTGTCCTCGGCGTCGCGCGGGCGGGAGGCGAGGAAGTCGGCGTACTTCGGGCCGCCCTGCTGCGGGGCCGCGGCCAGGTGGTGCGGGTCCTCGGCGTGCACGATGAGCAGCCCGTCGAACCCGGCGATCTCGGCCAGGGAGCGGGCGAGCTGGTCCTGGTCGAGGTGCGGGAACTCGTCCACGCCGGACGGGGACAGGAAGGCCTTGAAGCCGAAGACGCCGGCGTCGTGCAGCGGGCGCAGGTCCTTGACGTTGTCGGGGAGGGCGCCGCCCCAGAAGCCGACGTCGACGTGTGCCTTGTCCCGGGCGACGTCCTGCTTGATCCGCAGGTGCTCGACCGTGGTGGTGGGCGGCAGGGAGTTGAGCGGCATGTCGATCAGGGTGGTGATGCCTCCGGCCGCCGCCGCGCGGGTGGCGGTCCAGAAGCCCTCCCACTCGGTGCGGCCGGGGTCGTTGACGTGCACGTGGGTGTCGACCAGGCCGGGCAGCAGGACGTGGTCGCCGAGGTCCTCCAGCCGGGCGGCGGCCGGGACCTCGGCGTCGTACGGCAGGACGGCCGTGATCGTCCCGGCGGACACGGTGACGGTGGCGGCCCGTGTCCCTTCCGGGGTGATCACGCGCGTGGAGCGCAGCACCAGTTCAGCGTCGGACACCCGAACCCCTCTCTCTACCGCCGTTTTACGTCCGGGAAACGGGATTTACACCCACGTAACGGACTTCAACGTTCTGTTGAAGGAGTCTTCACTCCCGCTCCCCCGCCGTCAAGAGGCACACTTCTGGGCAGCGCGGAAAGCAGTAACAGCTGTGGACGTTTCCACAAAGCGGAATTAGAATTCCAGCAAGCAGAACGTAGCTACGTACAAGCAGGGAGTCAACCGACTGCCGGGTAGGCTTCTGCTCTCCCCGCCAGTCCCGAAAGGAACGCGCCGTGCCGACGTCCAGCGCCAGCACCACCGACTCCGCCAAGCCCTCCGCCGCCGGCGGGGTGCAGTCCCTGGAGCGCGCCTTCGACCTGCTCGAGCGGATGGCGGACGCGGGCGGCGAGGTGGGTCTGAGCGAGCTGTCCGCGGCGAGCGGGCTGCCGCTGCCGACCATCCACCGGCTGATGCGCACGCTGGTCGCCTGCGGCTACGTCCGCCAGCAGGCCAACCGGCGCTACGCCCTCGGACCCCGGCTGATCCGCCTCGGCGAGTCCGCCTCCCGGCTGCTCGGCACCTGGGCGCGGCCGTACCTGGCCCGGCTGGTGGAGGAGACCGGCGAGACGGCGAACATGGCGCTGCTCGACGGGGACGAGATCGTGTACGTGGCCCAGGTGCCGTCGAAGCACTCGATGCGGATGTTCACCGAGGTCGGCCGGCGGGTGCTGCCGCACTCGACCGGCGTGGGCAAGGCGCTGCTGGCCGGCGTGCCGGACGACGAGGTCCGCGCGCTGCTGGCCCGCACGGGCATGCCGGCCGCCACGGAGAAGACGATCACCACGCCGGAGGGCTTCCTGGCGGCGCTGGAGGACGTGCGGCGGCTGGGCTACGCGGTGGACGACAACGAGCAGGAGATCGGGGTGCGGTGCCTCGCGGTGTCCGTGCCGGACTCCCCCACGGCGGCCGCCATCTCCATCTCCGGCCCGGCGGGACGGGTCACGGAGGCGGCCACGGAGAAGATCGTGCCGGTGCTCCAGCAGATCGCGGGTGAACTGTCGGCGGCGCTGGTCAGCCAGAACCAGGGCTGACGGGTACGGCGCCGGCCGGGCCGGTACGTCGAGCGCCACGGCGGCGAGGAGGCCGTCTCCACGCCGGGCCCGCGACGAGCCCTGAGCCGCCGCCCCGAGGACCGCACCGCACGACGCGCACCGGGCACCGGAGCACCGCTCGCGCACCCCGGCTCACCCGCGGCTGAGTATGCGTACTCATGTGCCCCCTCGGCCCCGCGGGCAGGGTGGCGGCATGGACCTCCCCGTCGCCCCGCCGGCCTTCGACGCCACCACCGGCCCCGGACCGCACCGCCGTGCCGACCGGGGCGCCGATGTCGCAGCCGGGTGCGGGCTGGTGTTCCTGGAACTGGCCGCCCTGGCCGTGATCTTCGGGCTCTGGGCGTTGTCCGGGTGGACCTTCGACCCGGCCGAGACCGCCACGACCGACCCGCTGTGGACCTACCTCGCCGCGGCCGGCGGAGTCGGCGTCCTCGCCCTCGTGGCGGGCCTGATCGCGGCGCGGGCCGGGGCCTTCGTCACGGTGGCCACTCAGACCGTCGTGGCCGCCCTGGTGTGCCTCGTCGCCTTCGGCGGGGCCGCCGCGCAGTCCCACGAGGACCGGGTCTGCCGCGACATGCCGTCGGCATCGGGCTGCCGGGGCGACGAGCGGCCGTAGCGGATGGCTACCCGAGGCGACTCGCCGAACAGGCCCACCGCGTCGCGCACCGAGGACCGGGCCTGCCGCGACATGCCGTCGGCATCGGGCCGCCGGGGCGACGAGGGGCCGTAGCGGATGGCTACCCGAGGCGACTCGCCGAACAAATCCACCGCGTCGCGCACCGAGGACCGGGTCTGCCGCGACATGCCGTCGGCATCGGGCCGCCGGGGCGACGAGGGGGCCCAGGCACTGCCTCGGAGCACCCCCGCCTCGCCGGACCCGGCACGCTCGGCTCCCTGGCACCGTTCCTCGCGGCCGGCCTGATCCGAACAGCAGGGCCTACCCGCGAGGCGGCTCGCCGAACAGGTCCACCGCGTCGCGCACCGAGGACCGGGCCTGCCGCGACATGCCGTCGGCATCGGGCCGCCGGGGCGACGAGGGGGCCCAGGCACTGCCTCGGAGCACCCCGCCTCGCGGGACCCGGCACGCTCGGCTCCCTGGCACCGTTCCTCGCGGCCGGCCTGATCCGAACGGCAGGGCCTACCCGCGAGGCGGCTCGCCGAACAGGTCCACCGCGTCGCGTACCTGGGACAGCCCGCGGGCCAGGGCGCTCATCGAGCCGATCGCGCCGGCGATCAGTAACAGGGAGCTGCGCAGGCGCGGGATCTCCGGCAGGCCGCCGGCGGCCATCGCGGCCAGCGCCGCGAGTTCGTCCTCGGCTATCGCCCGGTCGGGGAAGTCCGCGGGCAGCGCGGCGAGTTCGCGACGCAACCGGGACACCGCGGTCCGCAGTTCCGCCACCCTCGGGTCCTCGTCGCTGCCGGTCACTGGCCTCTGCCCCAAGCTCCGCAACACAGCTCTCCCCCCAGACACGCGGTCGTGCGCGGGCCAGTAAACGCCACCCCGTGCGGGAGCGCCACAGCGCGGACCGAAATTCAGCCCCACGGAACCGGCGCCGGAAAACCGTCCGGTTCCGCCGCCGTCGGGTATGCAGGACCCATGACGGACAACCAGGATCTCCAGCGGGATGTCGCGGGCCTGCTGCTCGCCGCCGGCGGCGGCAGACGGCTCGGCGGGCGCCCCAAGGCACTGCTGTCGTACCGGGGCCGGCCCCTGGTCGAGCACGCGGTCGGGGTGCTGCGCGCGGCCGGGTGCGAGCGGATCCACGTGGTGCTGGGCGCCGCGGCGGACGAGGTGCGGGCCCGCGCCCGGCTCGACGGCTGTGTGCTGGTGGAGAACCCGGACTGGGCGGCGGGCATGGGCTCCTCGCTGCGCGCGGGGCTGGCCTCCCTGGCCGGTACGGGCGCCGGCGCGGCCCTGGTGAGCCTGGTCGACCAGCCGGGCATCGGACCGGCGGCGGCAGCCCGGGTGCTCGGCGCCCACAGGGACGAGACATCGCTGGTCTCGGCCGCCTACGCGGGGGTACGCGGGCATCCGGTGCTGTTCGGCGCGGCGCACTGGTCGGGCATCGCGGAGACGGCCACCGGGGACCGCGGTGCGCGGGCCTATCTGAAGGCGCACGAGGGGGAGATCCGGCTCGTGGAGTGCGCGGACGTCGCCGAGCCGTACGACATCGACACGGAGGCCGACCTGAGCCGCCTCCGGTGATCGGGGTGGCACGGGGCGCCACCTTGCCTCGACCCGGAGAATCTCGACATCAACAAACCATTGAACTTCCACGATGAGGAAACTACTATCCACTGATCAGAAGCGCCTGTCCGCACAGCGGGCGCTGACCGCCCTGTTCGTGCCACTTGGCACCCGGTGCCACCGCTGAAGGAAGTGACAGCTCATGTCCGCACCAGCGCCGTCCCCGCTGGCCATCGTCGACGCCGAGCCCCTGCCCCGGCAGGAGGAGGTCCTCACGGACGCGGCGCTCGCCTTCGTGGCGGAGCTGCACCGGCGGTTCACCCCGCGCCGTGACGAACTCCTCGCCCGCCGTGCCGAGCGCCGCGCCGAGATCGCCCGCACCTCCACGCTCGACTTCCTGCCGGAGACGGCCGCGATCCGCGCGGACGACTCCTGGAAGGTCGCCCCGGCCCCGGCCGCGCTGAACGACCGGCGCGTCGAGATCACCGGCCCCACCGACCGCAAGATGACCATCAACGCGCTCAACTCGGGCGCGCGGGTCTGGCTCGCCGACTTCGAGGACGCCTCCGCCCCCACCTGGGAGAACGTCGTCCTCGGCCAGCTCAACCTGATCGACGCCTACACCCGGAACATCGACTTCACCGACGAGCGCAGCGGCAAGTCGTACGCCCTGCGGCCGAACGAGGAGCTGGCGACCGTCGTCATGCGCCCGCGCGGCTGGCACCTGGACGAGCGGCACCTGGCCGACACCGGCGGCCGTGCCGTCCCCGGCGCCCTCGTCGACTTCGGGCTGTACTTCTTCCACAACGCCCAGCGCCTGCTCGACCTCGGCAAGGGCCCGTACTTCTACCTGCCGAAGACCGAGTCGCACCTCGAAGCGCGCCTGTGGAACGACGTGTTCGTCTTCGCGCAGGACTACGTCGGCATCCCGCAGGGCACCGTCCGCGCCACCGTCCTGATCGAGACCATCACGGCCGCGTACGAGATGGAGGAGATCCTCTACGAACTGCGCGACCACGCCTCCGGGCTGAACGCCGGCCGCTGGGACTACCTGTTCTCCATCGTGAAGAACTTCCGCGACGGCGGGCCGAAGTTCGTCCTCCCGGACCGCAACGCGGTCACCATGACCGCCCCGTTCATGCGGGCCTACACCGAACTCCTCGTCCGCACCTGCCACAAGCGCGGCGCGCACGCCATCGGCGGCATGGCGGCCTTCATCCCGTCCCGCAAGGACCCCGAGGTCAACAAGGTCGCCTTCGAGAAGGTCCGCGCCGACAAGGACCGCGAGGCGAACGACGGTTTCGACGGCTCCTGGGTCGCCCACCCCGACCTGGTGCCGATCGCCATGGAGTCCTTCGACAAGGTCCTCGGCGACAAGCCGAACCAGAAGGACCGCCTCCGCGAGGACGTCCACGTCGAGGCGGCCGACCTGATCGCGATCGACTCGCTCGACGCGAAGCCGACGTACGCCGGACTGGTCAACGCCGTCCAGGTCGGCATCCGGTACATCGAGGCCTGGCTGCGCGGGCTCGGCGCGGTCGCCATCTTCAACCTGATGGAGGACGCGGCCACCGCCGAGATCTCCCGCTCGCAGATCTGGCAGTGGATCAACGCCGGCGTCGAGTTCGAGAACGGCGAGAAGGCCACCCCGGAGCTGGCCCGCAAGGTCGCCGCCGAGGAACTGGCCGCCATCCGCGAGGAGACCGGCGAGGAGGCCTTCGCCGCCGGGCACTGGCAGGAGGCGCACGACCTGCTGCTGCGGGTGGCCCTGGACGAGGACTACGCCGACTTCCTCACCCTGCCCGCGTACCAGCAGCTGCGCGGCTGACGCCCCGCCCGTCCGAGCGGCCCGGGCAGTGCCCCGGCGCCGCTCGGCGGGTCATCCGAGGTGCACCGACCAGTCCTGTTCCGCGGCCGGCTTGCCGTGCAGGTCGGGGACCCGCTTCAGCCAGTCCGGGCGGCCCGCCTGGGTCCTCGCCGCACGGGCGGCCTCCTCCGCCGCCAGCTCCTCGCGGCTCGGGAAGTCGGTGGGCAGCCACTGCGGGGAGAGCCGGACCCGGTCCAGGAGGTAGCCGACGTAGGCGTCCCGGACGTCGTCGGGCGTGGCGAACCCGGCGTCCTCGGCGAGCCAGGCGTCCGGCACCTCGGCGACGATCCCGCGCAGCAGCTCCTCCGTCACCCGGGGCGCCAGTTCGGCGTCGGCGGCGCGCACGTCGGGCCCGTAGTGGCCGAGGGCGTGGTGCCGGAAGTCGTACCGCCGGCCCGGTGCCGTGGTGTCCCAGCGGTGGTGGAAGACGAGGGCGGCGCCGTGGTCGATCAGCCACAGGCGCGCGGGCGCGGTGCCGAGCGTGGGCCAGACCATCAGGTTGGAGCTGTGCACCGTGCGGTCGACGTTCACGGTCAGCGCGTCCAGCCACACGATCCGGCCGGCCTCCAGCGGGTCCACGGGGAACGTCCGGGCGATCTCCGGGGTGAAGTCCCGGGCGCCCGGCAGGTAGTCCATGCCGAGGTTGACGCCCGCGCTCGCGCTGTGCAGCTCGCGCACCTCCTGGTGTTCCTCCCCGGCGGCGATGGCCGGGTCGAAGTGCACGAGGACCAGCTCGGGGAAGCGCAGGCCGAGCGCGCGGGCGAGCTCACCGACGACGATCTCGGCGACCAGCGCCTTGTGGCCCTGCGCGGAACCGGTGAACTTCACGACGTAGGTGCCCAGGTCGTCGGCCTCCACGACTCCGGGCACGGAGCCGCCGGAGCGGAGCGGGGTCACGTATCGAACGGCAGTCACGTCGCGCAGCACACCGGCCAGACTACGGCAGGTCAGGCGTTGGCCAGCGGGTTCGGCAGCGGCAGGTAGCGGGCGTCCGCGCCGTCCGCGCCGGTCCAGCGCAGCAGCAGGTTGGTCTTGCCGGGCAGCGTCGGGGCGCCGAGCAGGGCGGGGATCTCGGGGAGGTCGTGGCGGGCGAGTTCCCGGCGGGCGGCGGGCCAGGGGTCGAGGCCGGGGTGGTGGTCGGCGAGGGCGCCGGCGATCTCGCTGAGGTGGTTGACGACCAGGCAGTACACCAGCCGCTCCCAGCCGGCGGCCCGGGTCACGTCCGGCAGCAGCTTGGCGCCCTCCGCGTCCCGGAACAGTGCCTGCACCGGCGTACCGTCCGCGTCCACGGCGACCAGTGTGTTCTGCAGGTGGGCCTCCAGGACCACGCCGTGGTCGTCGAACGCGGTCAGGGCGGGCGGTACCACCTGCCGCAGGTACGCCTCCCACCAGGCGGCCGGATCACAGGCCGCGGCGAGGGGGCTGCCCTCGAAGCCCTCGGCGAGACCCGCCGCGAGCAGGGGGGTGGCGCCCGGCAGCAGATGGCCGCGCAGCCCGTCGCGGACCAGGACGGCCAGTTCCTCGAAGGCGAACGCGGCGGTGCGGTAGCCGCGGTCGCCGAGCCAGGCCGAGGGCGGCCCCATCGCCGCGAAGGCGTACCGGACGGCGGTGTCGGTGCGGCGCAGTCTGCGCAGGTCGTGGCGCCACAGGCGGCGGATGTCGTTGGTGATGCGGACGTCCAGGCTGAACTTCAGGAACAGGTCGCGGCGCCGTGCGTACACCGTGCGGACGGCGGCCGTGGGCCAGGTGTCGAAGGGGGTGGTGCCCAGCCGCAGCAGCCGCCCGTCGGCGAAGGCGGGCGCGAGGTCGCGGGCGACGAGGTCGAGCTGCCAGGGGTGGGCGGGCAGCAGCCGGTAGCCGGGCGGGGCGGTGCCGAGGGCGTCCAGGGCCCGGGTGTCGCCCTCCTCGGCGACCTGGTCCTCGCGGACGCCGAGCAGCGTCAGCGGGAAATGGGCGTGCGCCTCGGGGGCGTACGGCAGCCAGGACGCGACCGGGCCGCCGCCGCGCGCCTTGGGGGCCGGGTGGTGCGGGTGGCCGGTGAGCAGGGACTGCTCGGAGCGCAGATAGGGGTCCTCGGGCGCCGTGGCCCGGGCGCGGGCGGTGAGCAGGGCGGCGATCGCGTCGCGGCTGTCGATCATCTCGGCGGGCAGGTCGCCGCCGGGCAGCCCGGTGTGCCGGCGCAGCTCCTCGGCGACCAGTTTGACCAGCTCCGAGTGGCCGATGCGGCGCCAGGCCCCGGCCGTGTACAGCTCGGGGTCGGCGGGGCGCCGACCGGGGCGCACCCGCAGCAGCCGGCCGTCCGGCAGCCGGTGGACGCGGCCGTCCCCGGTGTCCGGGAGCGGTTCGGCGACCTCCCGCAGCAGGCAGTTGAGCAGGGGTGCCGTCGCGTACGCGTCGGCGCGGCGGCCGACGGCACCGTCGGGGGGTGTGAGGTCCACGCGATCCATTCGTTCTTCGTCCAGGGGCCCGCGGTCTTCCCCGGGGCGCGCCGGTGCGCCGTGCGGGAGCCGGTGACGATCAGTATGGCTGCCGTCCCGGACAATCGTGGCGTGGCCCGTGTACCCGAGGAGCCGACCGTGCACCGTCCCCCGACCGCCGACGCCGAGATCGCCGAGGAGCTGGCCGCCGTCCGGCCCGCGCTGCTGCCCCGGTACGCGGCGGAGCTGCCCGGCGCCCGCGCCGCCGTGCTGACCCGGCTGTGGCGGGGGCTGGTCCATGAACCCCTGCCCTGGCTGACCGGCCGGGTGTCCGGGGCGGACGGCCTCGCCCTGCGCCTGGCGGACGGGCGGACCCTGCACGGGCCGCACGCGGATCCGTACGCCACGAGCGCGTACGTCACCGCCGTACGGCTGGACCGGGAGCGGTACGACGATCCCGCGCGGCTGATGACCGCGCTGGGGGTGCCGCACGCGTCCGCCTTCGCCGCGGAGCTGGCGCACAGCGTGGCCTCGCTGGCACTGTCCCGGGCCGGTGCCGGTCACCCGAAGGAGTGGCCGGTGGACGGCGGGGCGAGGGACTGGGAGTGGGAGCAGCGGGTGGTCGACGGCCACCCGTACCACCCCGGCTGCCGTTCCCGCCCCGGGTTCTCGGTGGCGGACCAGCTGGCGTACGCCCCCGAGCACGGACCGGTGGTGGAGCTGGGGACGGTGCCGGTGCCGGCGGCCGGGTGCCTGGTGTCCGGTGACTGGCCGGCCGGCCTCCGCGACGGCGACCGCCTCCTGGTGCCGGTCCACCCCTGGCAGGCCGCACATGTCCTGGGCCGGTCGTACGACGCCTGGCGCCCCGCCCGCCCGCTGATGTCCCTGCGCACGCTGGCGCTGCCCGGCGGCCCGCACGTGAAGACCGCGCTGAGCGCCCGGCTGACGTCGTCGGTGCGGGACATCTCCGCGTACTCGGTGCGGGCCGCGGCGCCGCTGTCCGCGTTCGCCGAGGACCTGGCCGCGCGCACGGACGGCCTGCTGCACATCACCCGCACGCTGGGGGCGGTCACGGCCCACTCCCCCGACCTGGCGGCACTGCTCAGGGAGTCTCCGGAGGTGTACGCCGCCCCGGGGGAACAGGTCCTGCCGGTGGCCGCCCTCGCCACCACGTCCCTGCCCGGCTCCCCCGCCTGGCTGGCCGCGTTCACCCGGCTGGCGCTCACGGTGGGCCTGCGGCTGCTGGATCTCGGCGTGGCCCTGGAGGCCCACGGCCAGAACCTGCTGGTCGTCCTGTCGGCCGACGGCACCCCGCTGCGCCTGGTCTACCGCGACCTGGCCGACATCCGCATCAGCCCGGCCCGCCTGGCCCGGCACGGCATCACCCCGCCCGCCCTCACCGGCCGCCTGATCACCGACGACGACACCGCCCTGCGCCGCAAGCTGTTCGGCTCCCTGGTGGCGGGCGCACTGGCGGGCACGGCGGGTTCGGGCCCCGCACTGGGCACGGCCCTGGCCGCCGCCGTACCCGGCCTCCCGCCCACCCCCGATCTGGCGGCCCTGCGCGAAGGCCCGCTGCCGGCGAAGGCGTTGACGCTGATGCGTCTGTCTCCGCGGACCCCGGGCGACCTGTGGGCCGCCTTGCCGAACCCGCTGCACTGAGACCACACCGGATCGTCCTCTTTTCCATGAATGACCGGCCTGCCGCTCATTACGTCCGAATATGCCCTCCCCTAGTCGCTTTTGCGTACCTCATCCTCTGATCAGGGCAACCACAGTGCGCGGGGAACGGACTGGCCGGAGGCCGCGTGGTCAGCTATGTGCCGATCCTCAGAGGCAAGCGGGGCGAGATCGAGGCCCTCTCCTGGCTCTCCGCCACGGCACTGAAGACCACACTGCCCGTCCTGGAGGTGCCCGCCGAGCGGGACGGCCTCTCCGCGTTCTGCGTTCTGCGCGAACCTCCGCTACGGGCGACTGCAGCCGGGAACGGCGGTGGCCGTCGACTGCGAACCGCTCCGCCGCTTCCTGCGGGCACACCGCCCGGGGGACGCGGCCCCCGGACCCGACCCGCTGCTGACCGTGGCCGCGGTGTGCGCCGCACCGGAGGCTCCGTACGTCGTCCCCGTACTGCACCCGCGGGCGCCGAAGCCGGTCCTGTCGGCCGCGGCCCAGGTGGCCGCCCGTCATCTGCACGGCGTGCTGGTCCGGCTGGCGATCGGCCCGCGGGGTCTCGACCGGCGCGCCACGGAGCGTGCTCTCAGCGGTCAACTCCACACCGTCGGCGTGCCGTTCCGCGCGGCGGACCTGGTCCTGGACGCCGGTTACGTCCCCGACGGCGGGTCGGTCTCCGCGCTGCTGGCCGTCGTGGACCGCGCCCTCACCTGGCTCACGGACCTGCCGTGGCGCAGTGTCACCCTGGCCGCTGGCTCGTTCCCGGAGAGCGTCCGCGGGCTGCGCGGGCCGCAGCCATGGGCGGTGCCCCGCTGGGAGGTGGCGCTGTGGCGGACGGTGTGCCTCCCGCGGCCCGAGGCACACGTGGGCTTCGGCGACTACGGCATCACCCACCCCCACCGCGAGGGGGCGCCGTCGGGCGTCCCCGGACGGCCGCATCCGCACCTGCGGTACACCGCCGGCGACGACTGGCGCGTCTGGCGGTACCCACGGCAGAAGGACGACGACACCGCCTTCCTCGACATCTGCCGGGACGTGGTCCGCTCCCCCCACTGGCCGGTCACCGGTGCCGCGACGTCCTGGGGAGACCTGCAGCTGCGACGCCGGTCGGACGGCGTCACCAACCGGCCGGGGAACGCCACGAAATGGCTGGCCTGGGGAACGTCGCACCATGTGGAAACGGTGGTACGCCACCTGTCCGACGCCGAGGCGCGGTGAAGCGGATCCGCTCGTTTTGGAGCGGGACCTGTCTGATCAATAAGATCCGGCGATGATCAGAAGACAACGGCTGGCGGCGGGCGTCTGTGCTCTGCTCGCCGCCCTGACGGCCGGGATCGCGTTCCCCGCCGGCGCGGTCGCCGATGAGACGGACCAGGCCGCTCCGAAGGTCGAACTGGTGCTGGACGTCAGCGGTTCCATGCGCACCCGTGACATCGACGGCGGCACCCGGATGGCCGCGGCGAAGCAGGCGTTCAACGAGGTGCTGGACGCGACCCCCGAGGAGGTCCGGCTCGGCATCCGTACGCTCGGCGCCAACTACCGCGGCAACGACCGCAAGGAGGGCTGCAAGGACACCGAGCAGCTCTACCCCGTCGGCCCGCTGAACCGCACCGACGCGAAGACGGCCGTGGCCACGCTGGCGCCGACCGGCTGGACGCCGATCGGGCCCGCGCTGCTGAAGGCGGCGGACGACCTGAACGGCGGTGACGGCACCCGCCGTATCGTCCTGATCAGCGACGGCGAGGACACCTGCCAGCCGCTCGACCCGTGCGAGGTGGCGCGGGAGATAGCCGCCAAGGGCATCGGGCTGACCATCGACACCCTCGGCCTGGTGCCGGACGCCAAGACCCGTGACCAGCTCAGCTGCATCGCGGACGCCACCGGCGGCACCTACACCGACGTGCGGCACAAGGAGGAACTGAGCGACCGCGTCGGCGAGTTGGTGGACCGGGCGGCCGACCCGGTGGTCACACCGGTGGCCACCGAGGGCGCGGACCGGTGCGAGAAGGCGCCGGCGCTGAAGTCCGGCCTGTACACCGACCGCGCGGAGTTCGGGCAGCAGCGCTGGTACAAGGTGGACGTCGAGCCCGGTCAGGAGCTGCGCGCCTCGGTGAGCGTGGCGGACGACCGGGCCGTCCAGCCGAACTACGGTGTGCTGCTGCGGGCGGTGACCGTGCACGGCCGGGAGATCGTCCGCGGCGAGGCCGCCGGCACCGGCCGTACCGACGTCGTCTCCACCGGTCTGCGCTACCCGAGGCCGGACAGCGACGACGACGCGGCGCCCGCGGAAACGGTGTGCCTCCAGGTCACCAGCTCCTTCTCGGCCGCGTCCGGCGTCAAGACGACCCCCGGTCTGCCGCTGGAGCTGACTGTCGACGTCGTGGACGGCCCGTCCGGTCACCACGACGTGGCCGCGTTCGGTCTCGGCCGCGGCTGGTGGCTGCTCGGCACGCTGGTGCTGATCGGCTTCGTCGCCGGCCTGCTGTGGGGCTGGCTGTCACGCTGGCGGGTCGCCGTCTGGAGGACGAACTGATGCGGATCACACGTGTGGTGGGCGCCGCCCTGCTGGCGCTGGGGCTGGCCGCCGGACCGGCCGCCGCGGACTCCTCGCCCTCCCCGAGCGCCTCCGCCGACGGCGACGCGCCCACCCGGGCGGGCACCTCGTTCCGTACGGCGACCGAGATCGACCAGGGGCAGCAGGCCACCGCAACCGGCTCCGCGGGCGACTACCTGTACTGGTCGTTCCCCGCGGACACCGGACAGCGCCCCACCGTCAAGGCGACGGTGACACTTCCCGACGCGCACGGCTCCGAGACCTGGCAGCTCGACGTGTACGACGGACTGCGGCGCCGCCAGTCCTGCCAGTACGGCGCCCAGACCCGCACCGCCGCGCAGGGCGCCGCCTCGGTCGAGCTGGCCTGCGTGCTGCGCACGGTGCGCGGCTGGGCGGAGCCGTGGGCGAACGACCCGCTGCCGGGCACGTACTACATCCGGCTGACGGTGGTGGACCTCGGCGCGGCCGACCTCGGTAAGCCGGTGAGCGCCGAGGTGCGCGTCGACTCCGAGGACATCGGCGGCGCGGCGGCCGTGGACGGCTCGCTGGGCAAGCCGCTGGTCCCCGGGATCGCCGTCAAGTCCGCTGAGGACAAGGACGGTTCGAAGGGTGCCGTGCTGTCCAGCTTCGGCTCGGACGACGGCTGGTCGTCCGGGTGGTGGTCCGACCGGTGGGTGTGGACCGGGATCGGCGCGGTGCTGGCCGCGCTCGCCGGGATCGGCGGGTACGTGCTGACGCGCGGGTCCGGGCGGCCGTCTCGGGTGCCGCCGAACGTGTGAGCCGATGGAGCGCGAAGGCCCGCCGGGACGGCGGGCCTTTTCGTTCACCGGCGTTCACGCCTCCCGCAGTGCCTTGGCGAGCGTGCCGTCCCCGGTCACCGTCACCTGGCCGTCCCGTACCGCGTCCGGCAGCCGCGTCTCCCCCCGGGCGATGGCCTCGCAGGTCGCCGCGTCCATCACCAGCCGCGCGTCCGCCTCACCGGGCGCGGGCCCGTCGCCGTACACCGGCCCCCGCTCCGCCCCGACGTGGAGGTGGAAGTCCCCCTCCTCCAGGCGGACTTCCACGACGCCCTCGCCCTCCAGCGCCCGCAGCAGCGGCAGCGCGAACCAGTGCGCGCGGACCGCGTCCGTGGGCCTGCGCTCCCCCAGTTCCTCCTCGCCCCACGTGCCCAGCGCTTGCAGCACGGGCAGCAACAGGCGTCCCCGATCGGTGAGTTCGTACACGTACGCCGCGCCCGGCGGGGGCAGCCGCCGCCGGGTGGTGAGGCCGTCCCGTTCCATGTCCTTCAGCCGGGAGGCGAGTACGTCCGTGCTCACGCCGGGCAGGTCCGCGTGCAGGTCCGTGTAGCGGCGCGGGCCGGCGAGCAGTTCGCGGACGATCAGCAGGGTCCAGCGGTCGCCGACGAGGTCGAGGGCGCGGGCTGCGGAGCAGTACTGGTCGTAGCTTCGGCGAGGCGACATGCGACGCAGTCTAGACGCGTTGTTGGACTTTCCAAGCTCCTACTTGGTAAAACCAAGCAACACGAGTTTCCGGAGGGGCGCATGGAGTTCCGGCAGTCCAACAAGCTCAGCGAGGTGTGCTACGAGATCCGCGGCCCGGTGATCGAGCACGCCAACGCGCTGGAGGAGGCGGGGCACAGCGTGCTGCGCCTGAACACCGGCAATCCCGCGGCCTTCGGCTTCGAGGCGCCGGAGGAGATCCTCCAGGACATGATCCGGATGCTGCCGCGGGCCCACGGCTACACGGACTCCCGCGGCATCCTCTCCGCCCGCCGCGCGGTCGCGCAGCGCTACCAGACCCTGGGCCTCGAAGTGGACGTGGACGACGTCTACCTGGGCAACGGCGTCTCGGAACTGGTCTCCATGGCCGTCCAGGCACTGATCGAGGACGGCGACGAAGTCCTCATCCCCGCCCCGGACTTCCCCCTCTGGACGGCCGTCACCACACTGGCCGGCGGCAAGGCCGTGCACTACCTGTGCGACGAACAGGCCGAGTGGAACCCGGACCTGGCCGACATGGCGTCGAAGATCACCGACCGCACCAAGGCCGTGGTCATCATCAACCCGAACAACCCGACCGGCGCGGTGTACCCGAAGGAGGTCGTCGAGGGCATCCTCGACCTCGCCCGCCGGCACGGCCTGATGGTGTTCGCCGACGAGATCTACGACCAGATCCTCTACGACGACGCCGTGCACCACTCGGCCGCCGCGCTCGCCCCCGACCTCGTCGTCCTCACCTTCTGCGGCCTGTCCAAGACCTACCGGGTGGCGGGCTTCCGCTCCGGCTGGCTGGTGGTCACCGGGCCCAAGCAGCACGCCAAGGACTACCTGGAGGGCCTGACCATGCTGGCCTCCATGCGGCTGTGCGCCAACGCCCCCGCCCAGTACGCCATCCAGGCGGCGCTCGGCGGACGCCAGTCCATCGGCGAACTCACCGTGCCGGGCGGGCGGTTGTACGAGCAGCGGAACGTGGCCTGGGAGAAGCTCAACGAGATCCCGGGCGTGTCCTGCGTCAAACCCAAGGGCGCGCTGTACGCGTTCCCGCGCATCGACCCCAAGGTGCACCCGATCCACGACGACGAGAGGTTCGTCCTCGACCTGCTGCTGCGCGAGAAGATCCAGGTGGTCCAGGGCACCGGCTTCAACTGGCCCTCCCCCGACCACTTCCGCATCCTGACCCTGCCGCACGCGGACGATCTGGAGGCGGCGATCGGCCGGATCGGCAGGTTCCTCGGCGGGTACCGGCAGTAGCGCCTGGCCCGTCTCGCGCGTTCGTGCGAAGATCACCTCCGTTGACGACCGGGGGACCGACGCGGGGCGGGCCGCCCAACGGCTGCCAGTGCGCGCCTGACCAGCGCCGCACCCCCCTGGTCCCGTCCGACCGAGACCGGATCGGACCCGTCGGACCAGGGGGAGCAGCAGTGTTCTCGTACGGACGACCCCGTACGCACGGACAGCGCCGTACGGCCGTCGCCGTGCTGTGCGCGGTGCTACTCGCACTCGCGGCACCGGGCGCCCGGGCCGGAGGGCAGCCCCGGCCGGCCGCGCCCGCCGCCGGGCA
>NZ_JBEXKG010000087.1:0-31895 GCF_040609555.1 Streptomyces sp. NPDC004658 | reverse complement strand
GCGCCCGCCCCGGCACCCCGGCCGGCCGCCGCGCCCGAGCCGCCGCCCGTCTCCCCGGAGGACGACGTCCCGGAGGACGACGACCCGGATCTCGACGAGTCGGCGCTCTCCGGCCACGAGCTGATCGTGCGGGAGCTGGGGGCGACGGTGGTGGAGGAGTTCTCCAACGAGTGAGGGGCGCCGTGGCACGGGGACGGCCCGCCTTGGAGGAAAGTCCAACAAACCCGGCGCCCGGCCTTCGGCGACCTTGCCATTAGGCTGACCCTCGTGAAGGTCCTCGTCATCGGCAGCGGCGCCCGCGAACACGCCCTGTGCCGCTCCCTGTCCCTCGACCCCGACGTCACCGCGCTGCACTGCGCCCCCGGCAACGCCGGCATCGCCGAGGTCGCCGAGCTGCACCAGGTCGACGCGCTCGACGGCGCCGCGGTGGCCGCGCTGGCCACCGGGCTCGGTGCCGAACTGGTCGTCGTCGGCCCGGAGGCCCCGCTGGTCGCCGGCGTCGCCGACGCCGTCCGCGCGGCGGGCATCCCGGTCTTCGGCCCCTCGGGGGAGGCCGCGCAGCTGGAGGGGTCCAAGGCCTTCGCCAAGGACGTCATGGCGGCGGCCGGCGTGCCGACCGCCCGCTCCTACGTCTGCACCACCGCCGAGGAGGTCGCCGAGGCCCTGGACGCCTTCGGCGCCCCCTACGTCGTCAAGGACGACGGTCTCGCCGCCGGCAAGGGCGTCGTCGTCACCTCCGACATCGAGGCCGCGAGGGCGCACGCCGCCGGATGCGACCGCGTGGTGATCGAGGAGTTCCTCGACGGCCCCGAGGTGTCCCTGTTCGCCGTCACCGACGGCGAGACGGTCGTCCCGCTCCAGCCCGCCCAGGACTTCAAGCGCGCCCTGGACGGCGACGAGGGCCCGAACACGGGTGGCATGGGCGCCTACTCGCCGCTGCCGTGGGCCGACCCCAAGCTGGTCGACGAGGTGCTGGAGACGGTGCTCCAGCCGACCGTGGACGAGATGCGCCGGCGGGGCACGCCGTTCTCCGGCCTGCTCTACGCCGGCCTCGCGATCACCTCGCGCGGGGTCCGGGTCATCGAGTTCAACGCCCGCTTCGGCGACCCGGAGACCCAGGTCGTGCTGGCCCGGCTGCGGACCCCGCTGGCCGGTGTCCTGATGGCCGCCGCCACCGGCAACCTCGCCGACCTCCCGCCGCTGCGCTGGAGCGAGGACGCGGCCGTCACCGTCGTCGTCGCCTCGCACAACTACCCGGGCACCCCGCGCACCGGGGACCCGATCACCGGCCTGGACGAGGTGGCCGCCGAGGACGCCCCGCACGCGTACGTGCTGCACGCCGGTACGAAGCGGGACGGCGACGCGGTCGTCAGCGCGGGCGGACGCGTGCTGTCCGTCACGGCCACCGGCAAGGACCTGACCGAGGCGCGGGAGCGGGCGTACCGGGCGGTGGGCCGGATCCGGCTCGACGGCTCGCAGCACCGCACCGACATCGCGGCGAAGGCGGCACGGGCGGCGCAGCCGCAGGCGTGACCAGGGCCGGTACGGCTCCCTCCCAGGTGCCGTACCGGCTCCCGCACCGCCCCTCTCACCCCCTCAGGCCCCGGAGACGATCCGGGGCCTGATCTTTGCTGTCTGTCACCCAGCTCTGACCAAAGCCATTCCATCGAGTGAGCAATCGCCCATATGGCTGACGGGGGCCGGGGCCCCAACTAGGGTGCCGCGCATGCGTTCCGGCACTTGGCCCACCGGCATTGCGATGTCAGTGGCGGGTGCCACAGTGGGGGAGTGAGCAAGACCAGGGCAGCACGCGATCGCCAGGGAGGGGGCGAGATCGGCACGTGACCGGAATCGGTGTGGAGGCGGGCGCGCAGGCCGCGCGCTCCCGGGCCCTCGCCGTCCTGCGGGTCCGGGGCCGGGCGCTGGCCGTGGCCCTCCTGCCCGCGGGCGCCGAGGTGATCCTGCTGACCGGTGCCTCCACCGGCCACCTCGTCGGCCCGGGCTGGGACGCCGCCCGGTGGGCCGTCGGCGTGCTCGCGGTGCTGGTGCTGCTCGCCGCGGCCGGTATCGCGGTGGTCGTGGCCCGGGCCCGTCCCGCCATGAGTCCCACGGTGCCGATCCCGGAGGGGTCCGCCCCGGACCTGTACCGGATGGTGCGCGACCTCGCCGACCGCCTGGACGTGCCGGTGCCCTCGGCCATAGCGCTCACGCCGGACTGCGACAGCTGGCTGGAGGACCGGGCCCATTCGGCCCACGGGCCGCCCCCGCGTCCGGCGCCCGACGAGATAGCGGACCCCGGCCGCCGCCGGACCCCGGCCGCGCCGGTCCTCGTCATCGGCTCCCCGTTCCTGTGGTGGATGCGGGTCGGCGAACTCCGCGCGGTCCTCGCCCCGGTCATCGCCGGTACGGGCCCCTCGGCGCACCCCGACATAGCCGCCGCCCGGCGCTTTGTGCGCGGTCTGGACGCGGCCGTGGCCGTCGCCTCGACCGGGGGCCGCGGCCCGCTGACCCGCGGGGCGTGCGCCGCCCTCGGCTGGGTGGCCCGTCTGCTGCTGCGCGGCTGCCGG
The DNA here is from genome assembly GCF_040609555.1 of Streptomyces sp. NPDC004658. Classification (NCBI taxonomy): domain Bacteria; kingdom Bacillati; phylum Actinomycetota; class Actinomycetes; order Kitasatosporales; family Streptomycetaceae; genus Streptomyces; species Streptomyces sp. NPDC004658. The sequence goes on along the minus strand of NZ_JBEXKG010000087.1, from coordinate 29,328 downwards.
GAGCACGCGACCCAGATGGAGCGCGGGGTGGCGGCGGCGGCGGCCGAGCGCGCCCAGGCGGTGGACTACGGCCTGCGGATCGTCGCCCAGGAGCAGGTCGGGCTCGCGTACGCCGGCTGGGACCGGCTGCTGACGAGAGTGGCGCTGCCGGCCTGGCGCATGGGGCGGTGGCCGTCCCGGCTGGACGCGGGGGTGGTGGCGGCGCTCACCGAGCTGTCCCGCCGGGACCGGCTCGCCGAGGGCTTCGCCTCCCGGCTCGGCGAGCGGCCCGCGTGCGACCTCCTGGAGGAGCCCGGCGCGGTCGACGAGGCCGCCTCCCTGCTCGCCGCCCGGCTCTTCCACGGCGGTCCGGCCGAGTCCGGCCCCGCCTGGGCGCCGGTGGACTGGCAGGCGTACCCGGAGGAGGTCGTGGACCGCACCTGGCGCGCCGACGCGGCCCGCCTGCACCGCGTCCTCGACACCCTGGGCGTCCGCCCCTCCCTCGACCCCCGCACCCCCGACCCCGGCGGCCCCACCCTGGCCCGCGTCCTGGACCACCTCACGGCAACCGCCGACGGAGCCGACGGAGCCGACGGAGCCGCCTCTGCCTCCGAGGCCGAAGCCGAAGCCGGGGCCGGGGCCGACGAGCCTGGCACCGCCCCCGGTACGACAGGCACCCCCGCCCCCGGCCCCTCTGCCGCCGTAGCCGACGGACCCGTTACCGATGCGACGGGCACGTCCGCCGCAGGCGCTCACGCTCCCGGAGCCGGTGCTGCCGGTGCATCCGGTGCTCCCGCCCCCGCCGATGCCCCCGCCGATGCCTCCGCCGTCGACGATGCCCTCGTCGCCGGGGAACCCGTGCCGCAGCCGCAGCTCCCCTTCGGGGAGGAAGAAGACCCCACCACCGAGCGCAGTGCCGCTCTCGCCGCCCGGCTCAGTGCCGAGCTGGCCCGCGAGGAGGCCACCGGAGCCGACGGGAGCGGCGCGGGCCGGCGTCCCGAGAGCGCCCCGTGGGACGACTTCGCCTGCGGACTGCCCCTCTTCCCGCTGCAGCCCCAGCGCACCGCCCGCGAGCTGCTCGCCGACCACGTCACGGCGATGGTGTGCTGCGCGGCCGTGGACACCGCCGGTGCCGTCCCCGCCCTGGACTGGCTGGACGGCCCGTCCCTGCTGCTGGGCGGTGAGCGCGCCGCCGACCTGGGGCCCAAGGTCCTCACGCTGATCGAGGAGGGAGACCCGGGCCCGCTGCGCGACTGGCTGGCCGCGTCCGGCATACGCCCCGAGAAGCCCGTACGCCTCGTCTGACCCGGCAGCCCGCCCCACTCGTTCCGGCATCCCGCGCCGCACGCCCGTACCGGAAAAGTGACTTCCAGTTCAGGTCAATTCGCAACGAGTAGTGACCGTCCCCGTGCGTTATGTGATGTGCTGGGACCGACCACGCCTTTGGCAAAGGCACGCGACATACGACAGCACGGCCGAGCACACAGGGCACACCGAGCACAGCGAGAACAGCGAGCACCACCGAGACAGGCACGGGGGCCTGAGGGAGGGGAGCGACCATGGCCTCGGACCACATCCGCCGCTGGGAGTCCGGAGCACTCGCGCATGCCGTCACGGACCCCTTCGGTCAGGGCCCGGTGCCCTGGCTGCGCGGCAGTGAGACGTACTTCGACGACACCGGCCACGTCGTGCCCTGGTACGTCGACCCCAGCCCGCAGCAGCTCACCGGCGGCGACCGCGCCCGCGTCCCGGCGCCCCGCACGGCCGGGTCCGGCCCCCGCTCCGCCGACGACGTGCACCGGCAGATCAAGGGCTTCACCTCCATCGGCGCGGTCGCGCCCGGCGAGGCGATCGACTTCCACATCACGGTCGACCCGCCGCAGCAGTTCAGCGTGGACATCTACCGCATCGGCCACTACGGCGGCGACGGCGCGTCCAAGATCACCACAAGTCCCCGCCTCTCGGGCATCGTCCAGCCCTCGCCGCTGACCGCCGACCGTACGGTCTCCTGCCACCACTGGTGGCTGTCCTGGCGCCTCCAGGTGCCCTCCCACTGGAGCATCGGCGCCTATGTGGCCGTCCTGACCACCGCCGACGGCTACCGCTCCCACGTGCCGTTCACGGTCCGCGACGACCACCCGGCCGACCTCCTGCTGCTGCTGCCGGACATCACCTGGCAGGCGTACAACCTCTACCCGGAGGACGGCCGCACCGGTGCCAGCCTCTACCACGCCTGGGACGAGAAGGGCCGGCTGCTGGGAGAGGCCGACGCCGCGACCACCGTCTCCTTCGACCGTCCGTACGCCGGCGCGGGCCTGCCCCTGCACGTGGGCCACGCCTACGACTTCATCCGCTGGGCCGAGCGCTACGGCTACGACCTCGCCTACGCCGAGGCCCGCGACCTGCACGCCGGCCGGATCGACCCCACCCGCTACCGGGGGCTGGTCTTCCCGGGGCACGACGAGTACTGGTCGGTGCCGATGCGCCGGGCCGTGGAGGACGCCCGCGACCGTGGCACCTCGCTGGTCTTCCTGTCCGCCAACACCATGTACTGGCAGGTGGAGCTGGGCCCGTCCCCGTCGGGCGTCCCGGACCGGCTGCTGACCTGCCGCAAGCGCAAAGGCCCTGGCCGGCCGGCGCTGTGGCGGGAGATCGACCGGCCCGAGCAGCAGCTGGTCGGCATCCAGTACGCGGGCCGGGTCCCCGAGCCGCACCCGCTGATCGTCCGCAACGCCGGCCACTGGCTGTGGGAGGCGACCGGCGCGCACGAGGGCGACGAGATCGCGGGCCTGGTCGCCGGCGAGGCGGACCGTTACTTCCCGCGCACCCCACTGCCCGAGCACGACGAGCGCATCCTGCTGGCGCACTCCCCCTACACCGACAACGACGGCGTCCTGCGCCACCAGGAGACGTCGCTCTACCGCGCCCCCTCCGGCGCCTGGGTGTTCGCCTCCGGCACCTTCGCCTGGTCGCCGGCCCTGGACCGCCCGGGCCACGTGGACACCCGCATCCAGCGCGCCACCGCGAATCTGCTGGACCGCATCTGCAAACGCGACTGACATCACGCGGCCCCTCCCCGGCGCCCGGACCCACACCCCCGGGCGCGCCCTATCACCCCCATACGGGAGAATCGAGGCATTGGACAGAACCACGGGGAGGAACCGTGTCCGGATTCGTAGAAAAGCCCGAGCCGATCGAGGTTCCGGGCCTGGTGCACCTGCACACCGGGAAGGTGCGCGATCTGTACCAGAACGAGGCGGGCGACCTCGTGATGGTCGCCAGCGACCGCATGTCCGCCTACGACTGGGTGCTGCCCACACAGATCCCCGACAAGGGCCGCGTCCTCACCCAGCTCTCCCTGTGGTGGTTCGACCAGCTCCGCGACCTCGCCAGGAACCACGTCATCAGCACCGAGGTGCCCGAGGGCGCCCCTGCCGACTGGGCGGGCCGCACGCTGGTCTGCAAGTCCCTGAAGATGGTCCCGGTGGAGTGCGTGGCGCGTGGCTACCTCACCGGCTCCGGCCTCGCCGAGTACCAGGAGTCCCGCACGGTCTGCGGCCTCGCCCTCCCCGAAGGCCTCGTGGACGGCTCCGAACTCCCCGCCCCGATCTTCACCCCGGCCACCAAGGCGGAGGTCGGCGAGCACGACGAGAACGTCTCCTACGAGGAGGTGGCCCGCCAGGTCGGCGCGGAGACCGCCGCCCAGCTGCGCCAGGCCACGCTCGCGGTGTACTCGCGCGCCCGGGACATCGCCCGGGACCGGGGGATCATCCTGGCCGACACCAAGTTCGAGTTCGGCTTCGACGGCGACACCCTCGTCCTCGCCGACGAGGTCCTCACCCCGGACTCCTCCCGCTTCTGGCCCGCCGACCAGTGGCAGCCGGGCCGCGCCCAGCCGTCGTACGACAAGCAGTACGTGCGGGACTGGCTGACCTCGCCGGAGTCCGGCTGGGACCGCAGGAGCGAGCAGCCGCCGCCGGCGCTGCCGGAGCAGGTCGTGGCGGCGACCCGGCAGAAGTACGTGGAGGCGTACGAGCGGCTGACGGGCACCAGCTGGTCGTAGGGGCATGAAAAAGACCCCGGTCCAGTGGACCGGGGTCTCATCCCGAGCGGACGACGAGGCTCGAACTCGCGACCTCAACCTTGGCAAGGTTGCGCTCTACCAACTGAGCTACGTCCGCGTTGCGCCGTGGCGCGAGAGCAACTATACCCAACCTCGCTCGCGTGCGAGACGCACTGCCGCATGACGGTTCCCGGCACCGAGCTTCGTGACCGCCGAGGAGAGGTAGTTCCGCACGGTCCCCGGGGACAGCGCGGCCCGCTCGGCGATCTCCGCGACCGGCGCCCCGTCGGCGGCCAGCTCCAGCACCTCGGCCTCCCGCGCGGTCAGCGGGGAGTCCCCGGCGGAGATCGCGTCGGCGGCCAACTCGGGGTCGACGTAACGGTTTCCGGCGTGCACGGTGCGGATGATCTCGGCGAGCCGCTGGGCGCTGACGGTCTTCGGGACGAACCCGCGCACACCGGCCGCGAGCGCCCGTTTCAGATGCCCGGGCCGCCCGTGCCCGGTGACGATCAGGACCTGGCAGCCGGGCAGCTCGGCACGCAGGGATGTGGCGACCTTCACACCGTCGGCGCCCGGCATCTGGAGGTCCAGCACGGCGACGTCGGGCTGGTGCGCCCGGGCCATCGCCAGCGCCTCGGGCCCGCTCGCCGCCTCCGCGACGACCAGCAGATCGTCCTCCAGGGAGAGCAGGGCGGCCAACGCCCCCCGGATCAGATGCTCGTCGTCGGCGAGCAACAGCCGTACCGTGCCGCTCATGAGGTGACTCCTCTCCCATGGGTCACGGACTCCGCCGTGCTCAGCGGCACTTGCGCCACCAAGCGGAACCGGTCCCGCTCGGCGCCGACGAGTCCGGCCTCCAACGTCCCGCCCACGGCGGCCAGCCGTTCCCGCAGCCCGGCCAGTCCCGATCCGCCGCCATCGCCGGCCGCCGCGGCGCCGTCGTTCTCCACGGTCAGCACCGCACGCCTCTCTCGTACCGCGAGCGCCAGCGCACACCGGCCCGCGTCCCCGTGCCGCAGCACGTTGGTGGTGGCCTCGCGCACCACCCAGCCGAGCGCGGACTGCACCTCGGCGGGCAGTCCGCCGGTCTCCGCGCGGACCTCGCAGTCGATCCCGGCCGCCGTCAGCACGCCCTGCGCACCGGCGAGTTCCACCCCGAGGTCGGCCTCGCGGTAGCCGCGTACGACGGCCCGCACCTCCCGCTGGGACTCCTGCGCGACGCGCTGCACCTCGATCATCTGCTCCACGGCCTCCGGCCGCCCCCGCCGGGCCAGTTGCACGGCCAGTTCGCTCTTGAGGGAGATCACGGACAGGTTCCGCCCCAGCACGTCGTGCAGGTCGCGTCCGAAGCGCAGCCGTTCCTCCGCGACGGCGAGCCGGGCCTCCACCTCACGGGCGCGTTCCGCCTCCCACAGCACGGCCAGCGTCCAGGCGCCGCAGCGGCAGGCGAGCAGCGCGAAGACCGTCTGGAAGGCGACCATCAGGAAGGTCGCGAGCAGACCGACGGTGTCGTGGTCGGCGAGCCACACGGCCCCCGTGAGCACGGCCGCGATGATCGCCGACCGGCGCAGGAACACCCGTACCGGGACCGTGAGTCCGTACAGGAGCCCGAACGGCAGCAGGGAGGCTCCGATGGCCGGCCGGACCGTCATCGGGCCGGCCGCGTCGAGCGCCGAGAGGGCCACGGTCAGCGCCAGGGCCAGGGTCACGAGGACGGCCGGAACGCGGTGGGCGTCGGCCGCGAGCCGGGCGCGCCCCAGGTAGTGGTCGAGCGCGGGCCCGGTGAGCCGGTTCGAGACCACGCACTGCGAGGCGGCCACGAGGACGAGCAGGACGCCGAGGACGACCGCCAGGGGCCGTTTGCCGAGCCCGCCGACGAGGGGCAGCAGCAGCCAGCCGAGCGAGAAGAACCAGGTCGTGACGTACCAGGTGACGACCGTGTACAGCTCGACCCGTTCCGCCTTGCTGCGCTCCCTCCAGTGCCGCTGCTGCCACCGCCGTATCCGCCCCACCACGTGCGCCCCCTCCCTCAGCGCCGTGGCTCCCACCGGAACCACCGCCGTACAGCAAACACCGCCAGCACGGTCCAGACCAGCGCGGTCGCCAGCGTGCCGAGCGTCTCGCAGGCGCTCGACCCGCCGGTCCAGCCCGCCCGGACGAGACGGATCGCGGGGGACAGCGGAAGCAGCTCGCAGACGGAGGCGAGCTTGTCCGGCATGACGTCGGTGGGGAACATGATCCCGGAGCCGGTCATCGACACGAACACCAGGGGCAACGCGGTGACCTGGCCGCTCTCCACGGTCCGCGTGAAGGACGCGGTGAGGGCGGCGAGCGCGGCGGCCAGCACCAGTCCGGCCGCCAGCCCCAGCAGGGTCAGATACGGCGCCCTGGGCGCCCCGGCGTCCAGCAGGACCGCGCAGCCGGCGCACAGCAGCACCGCCTGCGCGAGGCCGAGGCCCAGGGCGGGCAGGGCGGTGCCGGTGAGGATCTCGGGGTCGGTGAGTTCGCCGGTGCGCAGCCGTTTGAGGACGAGTTCCTCGCGGCGGGCGACGTAGGCGTTGACGAGCGAGGTGTACACGGCGAAGAGGAGGGAGAAGCCGATCGCGGCCGTGAGCATGGCCGCGCCGATGCTGATGCCCTGCTTCTCCAGGTCCAGTTGGTCGAGGGCCGGGCGCACGCTGAACGGCAGCGCGAGCGGCACCACGAGCGCGGTGAAGACGACCCCGCGGTTGCGGCCGAGGAGGGCCAGTTCGGCCCGCGCCAGCGCCCGCAGCCGCCGTACCGAGGGCGCGAGGGTGTTCCGTGCGACGCCGTTCATGCCGCGGCCTGCTCTTCCCGGGCGATTCCGAGGAACGCCTCCTCCAGCGAGGCCGAACGCACGTCCAGGCCGCGCAGTTCGACACCGGCCCGCTCGGCCCAGACGAGGACGGCGGTGGCGGTCCGCTGGAGTGCGCGGGTGCGCAGCCGTACGGTCCGGCCGTCGCACTCGTGCCCGCAGACGCCGAGGTCCGCCAGGGGCGGCAGGTCGCCGGGGAAGTAGCCGTCGGGCAGTTCGAAGGACATCCGGGAGGGGCGGCCGGCGGTGACCTCGGTCGGGGTGCCGGAGGCGGCGATGCGGCCCTCGTGCAGGATGGCGAGCCGGTCGGCGAGGCCCTCGGCCTCCTCCAGGTAGTGCGTGGTGAGCAGCACGGTGGTGCCGGCGTCCCGCAGCCGGCGCACCAGCGCCCAGGTGTCCCGGCGGCCCCCGGCGTCCAGCCCGGTCGTCGGCTCGTCGAGGAAGAGCACCTCGGGGTCGCCGAGCAGGGCGAGCGCCAGGTCGAGGCGCCGTCGTTCGCCGCCGGACAGCTGCTTGACCCGTACGCCCCGCTTGCCCGCGAGTCCGACCAGGTCCAGCACGTCCGCTTCCGGCCGGGCGCCGGTCGTGCAGCCCGCCCACATCCGCGCGGTCTCGGCGACGGTCAGCTCGGCCGGGAATCCGCCCTCCTGGAGCATGACGCCGGTGCGGGGGCGTACGGCGGCCCGCTCGCGGTGGGGGTCGTGGCCGAGTACCCGGACCCGGCCGCCGGCCGGCGCGGCGAGCCCTTCCAGCAGTTCGACCGTGGAGGTCTTCCCGGCTCCGTTGGTGCCCAGCAGGGCGAAGATCTCCCCGCGCGCCACGGAGAAGCTGATTCCGCGCACGGCCTCGAACCCGCCCCCGTAGACACGCCTGAGGTCGGTGACCTCGATCACGTGCTCGTGTCCGTTGATGTCCATGACACCAGCGTCCCGGCGGGGTGCCCCGGCCGGCAGTGCGCGGTGTCACCGCTCGGCATGACAAATGTCAGGGTGCCTCGCCGGACGAACGAAAAGACCCCGGTCCGGTGGACCGGGGTCTCATTCCCGAGCGGACGACGAGGCTCGAACTCGCGACCTCAACCTTGGCAAGGTTGCGCTCTACCAACTGAGCTACGTCCGCACTGCTCCCGATCGGCTCCCACCGATCGGTGCGAACACCAGCCTACCTGATCCACAAGCGTGGTCGTGTCGGCGGTGCAGAGCGGGTGACAGGAATCGCACACTGCGCCTTCCCCCTGGAAGGGGGATGTTCTACTACTGAACTACACCCGCACGGTCCTCGGGATCCGGCCTGTCGGCCTCGCCCCTCGGCGTGTCCCAGACATTAGCTGATCAGCAGGGGGGTAGCGCAAGTCGGTTCCCCCCAAGGCCCCGTATGCCCCAAGTGCACGGCCCCCAGGGCCCTCTGACGGGCCCTGAGGACTCGCCCCTTCGCGGGCTTACTGCGCGGCGCTGAACGCCTCGTAGACCTTCTTCGGGATGCGTCCACGGGCGGGGACGTCCATCTTGTTGGCCTGCGCCCAGGCGCGGACGGCCGCCGGGTCGGGGGCGACCTCCGTCTGCTTGTACGCCTTGCCGGACCGCGACCGCTTGCGGCCGGCCTCGACGTAGGGCGCGAGCGCCTTGCGGAGTTTCTCGGCGTTGCTTTCGTTCAGGTCGATCTCGTACGACTTGCCGTCGAGTCCGAAGGCGATCGTCTCCGCCGCTTCCGAGCCGTCGATGTCGTCAAAGAGAGTGACCACGACCTTTTGCGCCACGAATATCGGTCCCTTCGTGCAACACGTCGTTACAGCTCAGCGCCGACGACGTGCCGAGTATCGGCTATTGCCAATTCATTTGTACAGTGCCCGGCAATGCAAAGTGAAGCCCGACTAAATCCGTCCGCGTGTCCGGGCGCAATAGGTGTGGCGGACGGACTGTGGAACTTTCCCAGAACTTTTCGCGGGCGTGTGGCTTCGACACCCGATCGTGATGCGCCTCACGTACTTTCCTCCAACTCTACCCGCGTAGAAATTTTGTGCGGGTAGTCTGAAGGAACCTGCTCAGCACCACACACCGGGAGTGCCAGTGGCACGCGTCGTAGTCGACGTCATGCTCAAGCCGGAGATCCTCGACCCCCAGGGCCAGGCGGTCCAGCGTGCGCTGCCGCGCCTGGGTTTCGAAGGGATCTCGGACGTCCGTCAGGGAAAGCGTTTCGAACTGGAAGTCGACGGGCCGGTCGACGAGGCCGCGCTCGCCCGCATCCGTGATCTCGCGGAATCCTTCCTCGCCAACACCGTGATCGAGGACTTCACGGTCCGGGTCGATGAAGTGGCGGAGGCGGCGAAGTGACCGCTCGTATTGGCGTCGTCACTTTCCCGGGCAGCCTGGACGACCGGGACACCCAGCGCGCGATCCGTATCGCCGGGGCGGAACCGGTCGCCCTCTGGCACAAGGACAAGGACCTCAAGCAGGTCGACGCCGTCGTGCTGTGCGGTGGTTTCTCCTACGGCGACTACCTGCGGGCCGGTGCCATCGCCCGCTTCTCGCCGGTGATGGAGCCGCTCGTCGAGCAGGCGAAGGCCGGGCTGCCGGTCCTCGGCATCTGCAACGGCTTCCAGATCCTCACCGAGGCCCACCTGCTCCCGGGCGCGATGCTCGGCAACGACCACCTCCACTTCATCTGCCGCGACCAGAAGCTGCGGGTGGAGAACGCGGAGACCTCCTGGACCAGCGACTACCGCGCCGGCCAGGAGATCCACATCCCGCTGAAGAACATGGACGGCCGGTACGTCGCCGACGCGTACACGCTCGACAAGCTGGAGGCGGAGGGCCGCGTCGCCTTCCGCTACCTGGACTTCAACCCGAACGGCTCGCTGCGGGACATCGCCGGCATCACCAACGAGGCCGGGAACGTCGTCGGCCTCATGCCGCACCCCGAGCACGCCGTCGAGCCGCTGATCGGTACGGGCCGTACCGACGGGCTCCCGTTCTTCACCTCGATCCTCAAGAAGCTGGTCAACGCATGAGCCGGACGCCTCTGGACACGGTCGAGCACGCGGCCGCGACCCCCGACGTCGAGCTGCCCTGGGCCGAACTCGGCCTGAAGAAGGACGAGTACGAGCGGGTGGTGGAGATCCTCGGCCGCCGCCCGACCGGCGCCGAGCTCGCCATGTACTCGGTCATGTGGTCCGAGCACTGCTCGTACAAGTCCTCCAAGGTCCACCTGCGCCAGTTCGGCGAGAAGGCGCCGCAGAGCGACGCGCTGCTCGTCGGCATCGGCGAGAACGCCGGTGTGGTGGACGTCGGCCAGGGCTACGCGGTCACCTTCAAGGTCGAGTCGCACAACCACCCGTCGTACGTCGAGCCCTACCAGGGCGCGGCCACGGGGGTCGGCGGCATCGTCCGCGACATCATCGCGATGGGCGCCCGGCCGGTGGCGGTCGTGGACCCGCTGCGCTTCGGCGCGGCCGACCACCCCGACACCAAGCGCGTCCTGCCGGGCGTGGTCGCGGGCATCGGCGGCTACGGCAACTGCCTGGGCCTGCCCAACATCGGCGGCGAGGTCGTCTTCGACGCCTGCTACCAGGGCAACCCGCTGGTCAACGCCGGTGCCATCGGTGTGATGCGGCACGAGGACATCCACCTCGCGAAGGCCTCCGGCGCGGGCAACAAGGTCATCCTGTACGGCGCCCGGACCGGCGGCGACGGCATCGGCGGCGCGTCGATCCTGGCGAGCGAGACCTTCGACGACGCCAAGCCCTCGAAGCGGCCCGCCGTGCAGGTCGGTGACCCCTTCCAGGAGAAGCTGCTCATCGAGTGCACCCTGGAGGCGTTCAAGGAGAAGCTCGTCGTCGGCATCCAGGACCTCGGCGCGGCCGGTCTGTCCTGCGCCACCTCCGAGCTGGCCTCCAACGGCTCCGGCGGCATGCGCGTCACCCTGGACGACGTACCCCTGCGCGACTCGACGCTCTCGCCCGAGGAGATCCTCATGAGCGAGTCGCAGGAGCGCATGTGCGCCGTCGTGGAGCCGGACAAGGTCGACCGCTTCCTGGAGATCTGCGAGAAGTGGGACGTCATCGCCACCGTCATCGGTGAGGTCACCGACGGCGACCGGCTGGAGATCTTCTGGCACGGCGAGAAGATCGTCGACGTCAACCCGCGCACGGTCGCGCACGAGGGGCCGGTCTACGAGCGCCCCTACGCGCGCCCCGACTGGCAGGACGCCCTCCAGGCCGACGACGCGAACAAGCTGCCCCGCCCCGAGACGGGCGAGGAGCTGAAGGCCCAGGTGCTGAAGCTGGTCGGCTCGCCGAACCAGGCCTCCAAGAAGTGGATCACGTCCCAGTACGACCACTTCGTGCAGGGCAACACCGTCCTCGCCCAGCCGGAGGACTCCGGCATGATCCGCGTGGACGAGGAGACCGGTCTCGGCGTCGCCATCGCGACGGACGGCAACGGCCGCTACGCCAAGCTCGACCCGTACACCGGCGCCCAGCTGGCCCTGGCCGAGGCCTACCGGAACGTGGCGACCACCGGCGCCAAGCCGCTGGCCGTCTCCGACTGCCTGAACTTCGGCTCGCCCGAGGACCCGGCGGTCATGTGGCAGTTCGCGGAGGCGGTGCGCGGACTCGCGGACGCCTGCCAGCAGCTCGGCACCCCGGTGACCGGCGGCAACGTCTCGCTCTACAACCAGACCGGCGAGGCCGCCATCCACCCGACCCCGGTGGTCGCGGTCCTCGGCGTCATCGACGACGTGGCCCGCCGCACCCCGGTCGCCTTCCAGGAGGAGGGCCAGCTGATCTACCTCCTCGGCGACACCCGGGAGGAGTTCGGCGGCTCGGCCTGGTCCCAGGTCATCCACGACCACCTGGGCGGCCTGCCCCCGCAGGTGGACCTGGAGCGCGAGCGGCTGCTGGCCGAGATCCTGATCTCCGCCTCCCGCGACGGCATGATCGACTCCGCGCACGACCTGTCCGACGGCGGTCTGGTGCAGGCCGTGGTGGAGTCCGCGCTGCTCGGCGGCAAGGGCGCGCGTCTGGTCGTCCCCGACGGCCTGGACGCCTTCACCTTCCTGTTCTCCGAGTCGGCCGGCCGCGCGATCGTCGCCGTGCCGCGCTCGGAGGAGGTCCGCTTCAACGACATGTGCGGTGCGCGCGGCCTGCCGGCCACCCGCATCGGTGTCGTCGACGGTGACACGGTGGAGGTCCAGGGCGAGTTCACCCTCTCCCTCGCCGAGCTGCGCGAGGCCCACGAGGGCACGATCCCGGCGCTGCTGGCGTAGCGGAGCCCGATCGGGCCGTACGACGACGCCCCCGTCCGGACGCGGTCCGGGCGGGGGCGGTCCGTCCGACGGCGGAGCCCGCCCAGACCGGCAGCGGCTTGCGGAACTCCGCTGAAACCCCGCCCCGGCAGGCATAAGGTCGCTCTCATGCCACCGGCCAAGAAGCGTCCCCGCAGCTACGACCCCGCCAAGACCCGAGCCGCGGTCCTCGCCCAGCTCGGCAGCGTACGGCAGGCCCTGCGCGGCCTCGAACCCCAGCAGCTGGACCTGCCCACCGGGCTCGGCTCCTGGACCGTACGGGACCTGATCGCGCACATCGGCATGGCGGTCACCGCCGTCCACCGGGCCCTGGAGCGGCCCGCCCCGCCCCGGCAGACCGTCACCGTGGCCGAGTGGCCGTTCTCCACCGGGTCGCGCGCCGGTGCCATCGCCGACTACACCCGGGGTCTCACCGCCGCCCACCCGGACCTCGGCGCCTACCTCGCCGACATCGACCGGAGCCTGCGCGCCCTCCTGGACGAGCACCCCGGCAGCCGGCTGCTGGACACCAGCGCGGGTGCCATCCCACTGGACGACTACCTCGTCACCCGCGCCCTCGAACTCGTCGTCCACACCGACGACCTGAACGCCGCCGTCCCCGGCCTCGAGGTGCTGTACGACCGGCAGGCCCTGGCCGCCACCACCCGGCTGCTCGCCGACGCCCTCGCCGTGAAGGCTCCCGGCGGCTCCACCGAGGTGCGGGTGCCGCCGTACGCGGTCGTCCAGTGCGTCGAGGGTCCCCGGCACACCCGCGGCACGCCGCCCAACGTCGTGGAGACCGACCCGCTGACCTGGATCCGGCTCGCCACCGGCCGTACGGCCTGGGCGGACGCGCTGGCCGCCGCCCGGGTCAGCGCGAGCGGGGAGCGGGCGGACATCGGCGGGCTGCTGCCCGTCATGTCCTAGCCGGAACCCCGGCTGGTCATGTCCTGGCCGGAACCCGGGCGGGCCGGAACCCGGGCCCGTCCGCGTACGTCGAATCAGCATGAACCGGTACAAGCGACGCGTGACCCTGGCCGTGGCCGCCGTGCTTCTGCCGTGCACGGTGGCCTGCGGGAGCGGGAAGGCGGACAGTGGAGCGGTGAGCGTCCAGCAGCCGGTGACCGGGATCGACTGGCGGGTCGACGGCATCACCGTCGGCACCACCACCCGGCACGCGCCCGCCACCGCCCGCCTCCGCATCGACGAGGACGGCAAGGCGGCCGGAAACCTGGGCTGCAACCACTTCAGCGCCCGCGCCACCGTACGCGGGGACCGCATCACCCTCGGGGACCTGCGCACCACCAGGATGGCCTGCGGTGAGGAGCGCATGGACTTCGAACGCGCCCTCGCGCGCATCCTCACCACCGGCACGCTCACCGCCAAGGCCGACGCCGCGAAGGCGACGCTCACCGACGGCGACGGCGACCGCGTCCACCTCAGCCGGAGCACCCCGGGATGATGTGCGACACCTCACTCACGAATACGGCGAAGATGCCCGTGACCGGCCCGTACGGCACGCCCAAACCCCCCGCCGGCCGCTGACGCGCCGCTCTGACCAGGGAAAACGCGGAATCCGCCAAGGTGATCCAGACCGCCCGGCCCGTTACGGGCGCGCATCCCCAATTCGGACCAGTGGTCGACCTCGCCTACACTCGGTTGCGTGCCACGTGGTGACGGTCGACTCAATCACGATCTGCTTCCCGGCGAGAAGGGCCCCCAGGACGCTTGCGGCGTCTTCGGCGTCTGGGCTCCGGGTGAAGAGGTCGCAAAGCTCACGTACTTCGGGCTCTACGCCCTCCAGCACCGGGGTCAGGAATCCGCGGGAATCGCGGTCAGCAACGGCTCCCAGATCCTCGTCTTCAAGGACATGGGCCTGGTCTCCCAGGTCTTCGACGAGACCTCGCTCGGTTCGCTCCAGGGTCACATCGCGGTCGGACACGCCCGCTACTCGACCACCGGTGCCTCCGTGTGGGAGAACGCCCAGCCGACGTTCCGCGCCACCGCGCACGGTTCGATCGCGCTCGGCCACAACGGCAACCTGGTCAACACGGCGCAGCTCGCCGAGATGGTCGCCGACCTGCCCAACGACAACAACAGCCGTTCGACCCGGGTCGCGGCCACCAACGACACCGACCTGCTGACGGCCCTGCTGGCCGCCCAGGTCGACGAGGACGGCAAGCCGCTGACCATCGAGCAGGCCGCGCACGCGGTGCTCCCGCGGGTCAAGGGCGCCTTCTCCCTCGTCTTCATGGACGAGCACACGCTCTACGCCGCCCGCGACCCGCAGGGCATCCGCCCCCTGGTCCTCGGCCGGCTGGAGCGCGGCTGGGTGGTCGCCTCCGAGACCGCCGCGCTGGACATCACCGGCGCCAGCTTCGTCCGGGAGATCGAGCCGGGCGAGTTCGTCGCCATCGACGAGAACGGCCTGCGCAGCTCCCGATTCGCGGAAGCGAAGCCCAAGGGCTGTGTCTTCGAGTACGTGTACCTGGCCCGCCCGGACACCGACATCGCCGGCCGGAACGTCTACCTCTCCCGCGTGGAGATGGGCCGCCGACTGGCCAAGGAAGCCCCCGTCGAGGCCGATCTGGTCATAGCGACCCCGGAGTCCGGCACCCCGGCCGCCATCGGCTACGCGGAGGCCTCCGGCATCCCCTTCGGCGCGGGCCTGGTGAAGAACGCCTACGTCGGCCGCACGTTCATCCAGCCCTCGCAGACCATCCGCCAGCTGGGCATCCGGCTGAAGCTGAACCCGCTGAAGGAAGTCATCAAGGGCAAGCGCCTGGTCGTCGTCGACGACTCGATCGTGCGCGGCAACACCCAGCGGGCCCTGGTCCGCATGCTCCGCGAGGCGGGCGCCGCCGAGGTCCACATCCGGATCTCCTCCCCGCCCGTGAAGTGGCCCTGCTTCTTCGGCATCGACTTCGCCACGCGCGCGGAGCTGATCGCCAACGGCATGACCATCGAGGAGATCGGCACCTCGCTCGGCGCCGACTCGCTCGCCTACATCTCCATCGACGGCATGATCGAGGCGACCACGATCGCCAAGCCGAACCTGTGCCGCGCCTGCTTCGACGGCGAGTACCCGATGGAACTGCCGGACCCGGAGCTGCTCGGCAAGCAGCTGCTGGAGACCGAGCTGGCGGCCGGTCCGGCCGCGACCGCGGCGACCGACGCGATCCGCCGCCCGTAAGTTCTGCCGTACGACACGAAAGTTCTCACCCCATGTCTGAGACGACTGGTGCCAGCTACGCAGCCGCGGGCGTCGACATCGAAGCGGGAGACCGCGCCGTAGAGCTCATGAAGGAGTGGGTGAAGAAGACGCAGCGCCCCGAGGTCCTGGGCGGCCTCGGCGGCTTCGCCGGACTCTTCGACGCCTCCGCCCTCAAGCGCTACGAGCGCCCGCTGCTCGCCTCCGCCACGGACGGCGTCGGCACGAAGGTCGACATCGCCCGCCGGATGGGCGTCTACGACACCATCGGCCACGACCTGGTCGCCATGGTCATGGACGACATCGTGGTGTGCGGCGCCGAGCCGCTGTTCATGACCGACTACATCTGCGTCGGCAAGGTGCACCCCGAGCGTGTCGCGGCCATCGTCAAGGGCATCGCGGAGGGCTGCGTGCTGGCCGGATGCGCCCTGGTGGGCGGTGAGACGGCCGAACACCCGGGCCTGCTGGGCGAGGACGACTTCGACGTCGCCGGCGCCGGTACGGGCGTCGTGGAGGCGGACCGGCTGCTCGGCGCGGATCGCATCCGCACGGGTGACACCGTGATCGCCATGGCGTCCTCCGGGCTTCACTCCAACGGGTACTCCCTGGTCCGCCACGTCCTGCTGAACACGGCGGGCCTGGCCCTGGAGTCGGAGGTGGCCGAGCTGGGCCGCACCCTGGGCGAGGAACTGCTGGAGCCCACGAAGATCTACTCGCTGGACTGCCTGGCGCTGACCCGCACGGCCGAGGTGCACGCGTTCAGCCACATCACCGGTGGCGGGCTGGCCGCGAACCTGGCCCGGGTGATCCCGGACGGGCTGCACGCCGTGGTCGACCGCTCCACCTGGACCCCGGGGGCGATCTTCGACCTGGTCGCGAGGACCGGGAACGTCGAGCGCCTGGAGCTGGAGAAGACCCTCAACATGGGCGTCGGCATGATCGCGATCGTCCCCGAGGAGTCCACGGAGGTCGCCCTCGCCACGCTGGCCGACCGGGGTGTCGACGCCTGGGTCGCCGGTGAGATCACCGAGCGGGGCGAGAAGACGACCGGCGCGGAGCTGGTCGGAGACTACGCGGTCTGACCGTGCGCACAGCACAGAAGCCGGTCGGTGGCGGTGCCACCGACCGGACTGGTGCTCAGTGCAAGGTCAAGCGCCTCGACGGTGCTGTGCGGGACCTTCGTCCTCGTCCTCGTCGTCGTCCTCATAGAGGTCGGCGTAGCGGGAGTACAGGTCGTCGTCGTCATGCTCATCGTCCGTGAAGCGGTCGCCGTTAGGCGACTGGTTCGACGTCGATGCGCCCAGCTCCTCGGCCAGGCGTGAGAGGTCCGTCCCGCCGCTGTTGTACTTCAGCTGGCGGGCGACCTTCGTCTGCTTGGCCTTGGCCCGGCCGCGCCCCATGGCTCGACCCCCTCAACGACGGGGCTCGACGGCCCCAGAGTCTGACACGCGTTCATGATCTGGAACGGACTCTCCATGGAGAGGCCGGTCCGTAGGGCTTCCACGGTACCTGAGCCCGCGCCCATACGGTACGTCGCCCGCAGCACGCGCGTGTGCCCAGGACCTTCGAGGCGCCCTGTCCTCGCTGGTCAGTGGCGATTTTAACCACTTATCGGGGAACGACCCGCCGGTGGAAGTGAGAGTTCTCTCTAAGTTCCCGCCGACGGGTACCGCTCATGTGTGCGACCGGCTCAGCGCGGGACGCGGACCGCGCGGGCGTCCGCCATCCGCTGCTCGGCGATCCGGTCGGCCGCCGCGGCCGGCGGAATCCCGTCTTCCTTCGCACGTGCGAATATGGCCAGCGTGGTGTCGAAGATCTTCGCCGCCTTCGCCCTGCACCGGTCGAAGTCGAACCCGTGCAGCTCGTCGGCCACCTGGATCACCCCGCCGGCGTTCACCACGTAGTCCGGCGCGTAGAGGATCCCGCGGTCGGCGAGGTCCTTCTCCACACCCGGGTGGGCCAGCTGGTTGTTGGCCGCGCCGCAGACCACCCTGGCGGTGAGCACCGGGACGGTGTCGTCGTTCAGGGCGCCGCCGAGGGCGCAGGGGGCGTAGATGTCGAGCCCCTCGACCCGGATCAGCTCCTCGGTGCCGGCGACGGCCGTCACCCCTGCCGGGTACTGCTCCAGGATGCGCTGGACGGCGTCCACGCGGACGTCCGTGATCACGACCTCCGCGCCCTCGTCCCGCAGGTGCTTCACCAGGTGGCGGCCGACCTTGCCGACGCCGGCGATGCCGACCTTGCGGCCGCGCAGCGAGGGGTCGCCCCACAGGTGCTGGGCGGAGGCGCGCATGCCCTGGTAGACGCCGTAGGCGGTGAGCACGGAGGAGTCGCCGGCGCCGCCGTTCTCGGGGGAGCGGCCGGTGGTCCAGCGGCACTCGCGGGCCACCACGTCCATGTCGGCGACGTAGGTGCCGACGTCGCACGCGGTGACGTAGCGGCCGCCGAGGGAGGCGACCATGCGGCCGTAGGCGAGGAGCAGCTCCTCGGTCTTGTCGCGCTCCGGGTCGCCGATGATCACGGCCTTGCCGCCGCCGTGGTCGAGCCCGGCCATGGCGTTCTTGTACGACATGCCGCGCGCGAGGTTGAGGGCGTCGGCGACGGCCTCGGCCTCGGTGGCGTACGGGTAGAAGCGCGTACCGCCGAGGGCGGGGCCCAGGGCGGTGGAGTGGATGGCGATCACGGCCTTCAGGCCGGTGGCGCGGTCCTGGCAGAGCACGACCTGCTCATGGCCGCCCTGGTCCGAGTGGAACAGGGTGTGCAGGACATCAGCAGGCGCGCCGGTTACGTCGGTCACTGTGGTGACTCCTGTGTACTAGCGGCGAGTGGGGTTCGGTCCCCGTACGGGTGGCGGGGAACCGTGGCATGAGCGTAGAGCCTCGGTCCCCTCACCATCCGCGCAGTGTTCAGGATCACTCTCCGGGGCCCGCTGTGCACGTATGGGCGTGGCACGATTTGCAGTGGTTTCGAGCCGGGTCCGATGGGGAGGGAGCAGGCGTGCCGAAGGTGTCCTCCGTCGTCGTCCCCTATGCCGCGTACCTGCGCGTGTACGAGCCGCTCGGCGCCTTCCCGGAGCCGGAGCGCGGGCACTGGGCACGCTACGCCCGCCGCCCCGACCGCCCCTCCTACCAGGACGAACTGCGTCGCTCCCTGGCCGACCTGCTGCCCATCCCGCCGATCGCGGTGCCGGTGCACGAGAGCGGCGACGCCTTCGTGCTGGAGGTCGACGGGGTGGTCTGCGTGTGCCCGTGGCGGACCCGGCTGCGCGGCTGGCAGGCCCTGGAGGAGCTGGCCGAGGAGCTGCCCGCGCCCGTGCTGGACGCGGTGCTGCCGCCGGTGGTGCGCCGCCAGGCCGCCCAGGACTACGAGCGCTGGCTCGCGCGCAACCCCGACGCCCGGCCCTGGATCCGCACGGCGACCTGGCAGGTGCCGCTGAACTGGTTCGTGCTGGTCTCGGACGAGGAGCGGCGCTACGACAAGGGGACCGCCGAGGTGCCCCCGGTGCTGCGCTACCGCACGCCGATGGTGCAGGCGCGGCGCCGGGTGGCGCGGGCGCTGCGCACGCTGCGGGACACCGTCGAGGAGGGCCCGCTGATCGACGGTCTGGTGGACGTCGGCCGCTGGCTGGAGGAGTTCCACCCGCGCTCGCTGGTGGAGCTGGACTACGGCGGCCTGGTGCATGTGCTGCCGGCCGGCGAGCTGGAGGGCGACCACTCGGCGGCGGACGTGGCGGCCGGGATCGAGGCGCTGCGCCGGGGCGACGGGGCCGCCGCCGGGGAGGCGTACGGACGGCTGGTGGAGCGGTGGCGGGCGGTGCGGGACCGGCGTTCCGCGAACTGAGTGACGTACGTCACGGTCAAGTCGGCGAGAGAGGACGTACGTTCTACTCGCTTAGCCCACCTGACGGGGCGTTGGTCCCGTTCTGGACTTATGTCTCAAGGGTGATGGACGGCACTTACCCGGCCCTTGCGCCTCTTGGCACCCCTCGTGCCAAAATAGGACAAGGAGTCCGGGGAGGGCTCCATCCGTCCAACTATGCTCCATGATGGGCGGATTCTCAGCATTGCACGCTTTGGGGGGTCTGGTGACTCCTGATCGTCCTGTGACTGATCGTCACAGTGGCGTGACTGTCCGCTATGGCATGGTCCATCGGCTTCCGTCGCTGATGAACACCTGGGAGGGCAATTCCATCGGTTTGGCCGACGCGGCTGGACAGATGGTGTAGTTGTAGTGCCGAGGACAAGCCGTTCGTCCTATAACCGACTCGACTCGCGTCCGCCATTTCGGGCAACGCGGGTCAAGGTGCAGAATTTAGAGGAAAGAACCGAGAAGGTTCGGTTCTCCCGAGGAGGCCGCTCATGACCGCTCGCACCCCTGATGCCGAGCCGCTGCTGACCCCGGCTGAGGTCGCCACCATGTTCCGCGTCGACCCCAAGACGGTCACGCGGTGGGCGAAGGCCGGCAAGCTCACGTCCATCCGTACGCTCGGCGGGCACCGCCGCTACCGCGAGGCCGAGGTCCGCGCCCTGCTCGCGGGTATCCCGCAGCAGCGCAGCGAGGCCTGAACAACTGCATAACCGGGCAAGACGGTCGGTCCCCCAACTGGCCGAGGCGCCCGGAACCCTAGCTCCAACCGACGCGGGACCTGCCCCAACAGGCCCCTCGCCCAAGCCGAAGAGAACGTTGTAGGCAAGCGACACAGGGTGCGTCGTCGATCGCGCTGGACTCCGCCGGGTCCAGCGCGATCTTTTTTGTGCGCAGGTCGGGGGGTGTGGGCGGCGCTGGTGAGCGTCCTTGTCGGAGTCTGGGGAGGGGCGTGGGAACGGCTGTGCGCGGCCTCCGGGGAGCGGTGCAATTGCACATATTAAATTGACCCGTTGTATGAAGGGGGTAAATACCGCTGTTCCAGAAACTCATGCGGTGACTCCCGTCACACGTCTGGACGCTTGTTGCCTGCGGCTCGCATGCGCTAGAGGAGCGTCCGGGCGGGGCGCGCGCCCCAGACTCCCACGCCTGTACGGAGGTTGGGGCCGGCGGAGGGTCAGGCGGGGCGAGCGGCCTCGCCGTCCTCGGGGGTCTCCTGCTCGGCCTCCTGGGCCTGCGGGGCGCCGTCCATCGCCAGCCGCAGCAGGTGGTGGCAGATGGGACAGTGGCGGGTGAGGTGCCGGTAGGAGGAGGCGGCCGCCAGATGCGCCCTCAGGAGCGCCCGCGTCTCGTGCCTGACCGACGCCGTCATACGCCACCTCCGGGGGCCGCACAGAGGGAACGAGCCCTGCTCCCTGAGTACCGAGGGAATGTGACGCCGTCAAGACGACGCGGGCTCCACCGGCTCGGCCGGGACGCGGGGTACCGGTACATGGCAGAGGCCCGCTGTCTTCCGGAAGACGCGGGCCTGGACTTCTGGGATACGACCGAGGCCCGCTGTCCCTTGCGGGACGCGGGCCTCGGTTTCCGTGCGGTCCTGACGGGATTTGAACCCGCGGCCTCCACCTTGACAGGGTGGCGAGCACTCCAAACTGCTCCACAGGACCTTGCTTCGCGGCGCTTCGTCGTGCGTTGCGCTGCGAGAAGAGACTGTACAGGAGGGTGAGCCCCTGGTCGAACTCACCCTCCGTGCGGGAGCGGTTACGGGACGGCCGCGTCGATCGCCTTGACGATCCGCTTGTCCGAGACGGGGTACGCCGTGCCCAGCGCGTGGGCGAAGTAGCTGACCCGCAGCTCCTCCAGCATCCAGCGGATCTCCAGGACGGCGGGCGGGACCGGGCGGCCCTTCGGGAGCTGCTCCAGGAGCCAGGCGTACTCGTCCTGCATCTCGTGGACCTTCTCCATGCGGGTCGTGTCCCGCTGGACGTTCGCCGGCATCTGCTGCAGGCGCCGGTCCGCGGCCACCAGATAGCGCATCAGGTCGGGCAGGCGCCGTATGCCCGCCCAGGTGACGAACCCGGGCTTCACGAGGGCGTCCAGCTGCTTGCGGACGTCCGTCAGGTTCGCGAGCAGCGCGGGGCTGCTGACGGCCTTCAGACGGCGTTCACAGGCCTGCCAGGCGGCGAGGACCTGCTGCGCCTGGGCGACCGTGCGGACCGTGGTGTCCACGATCTCCGCGCGCACCTTGTCGTACAGCTTCCGGTACGACTCCTCGTCCCACGCCGGTCCCCCGAAGTCCCCGATCAGCTTGTCCGCCGCGGCCATCGCGCAGTCGTCGAACAGGGCCTGGACCGAGCCGTGCGGGTTGGCGGAGAGGGCGAGCTTCTGGGCGTTCGTCAGCTTTTCGGACGCGAACTTCGCCGGGTTCACCGGGATGTTGCGGAGGATCAGGCGGCGGGTGCCCTTCCACATGGCCTCCGCCTGCTCCGCCTCGGTGTCGAAGAGGCGGACGGAGACCGTGTCGCCGTCGTCCACCAGCGCCGGGTACGCCTTGACCGGCTGGCCGGCCCGGCGGGTCTCGAAGACGCGGGTGAGGGTGCCGATCGTCCAGTCCGTCAGGCCCGTGCGCTCCAGGGACTCCCCGCCCTCGCGGGACGCGGTCGCCGCCGCGGCCTGCGACAGGGCCTTGCGTGCCTTCGGCTTGAGCCGGAGCTTGAGCGCCTCCAGGTCCTTGTCCTCGGCCAGCTTCCGGCGCCGCTCGTCAACGATCCGGAACGTGATCTTCAGGTGGTCGGGGACCTTGGACCAGTCGAAGTCGTCCGCCTCGAACGGAACGCCGACCATCCGTTTCAGCTCGCGCGCCATCGTGACGGTGAGCGGCTCCTGGAGGGGCACCGCCTTCTCCAGGAACGCCTTCGCGTAGTTCGGCGCCGGTACGTAGTTGCGGCGGATCGGCTTCGGCAGGGAGCGGATCAGCTCCGTCACCACCTCCTCGCGCAGTCCGGGGATCTGCCAGTCGAAGCCCTCGTCCGTGACCTGGTTGAGGACCTGGAGCGGGATGTGGACCGTCACACCGTCGGCGTCCGCGCCCGGCTCGAACTGGTACGTCACCCGGAACTTCAGCTGCCCCTGCCGCCAGGTGTCGGGATAGTCGGCCTTGGTGACCGCCTCCGCCGACTCCCGGATGAGCATCTCCCGCTCGAAGTCCAGGAAGTCCGGCTGCTCGTGCCGCTTCCGCTTCCACCAGGAGTCGAAGTGGGCGCCGGAGACGACGTGTTCGGGCACCCGCTGGTCGTAGAAGTCGAAGAGCGTGTCGTCGTCGACCACGATGTCCCGGCGCCGGGCACGGTGCTCCAGCTCCTCGACCTCGCTGAGCAGCTTGCGGTTGTCGGCGAAGAACTTGTGGTGCGTGCGCCAGTCGCCCTCCACGAGCGCGTTGCGGATGAACAGCTCGCGGGAGACCTCCGGGTCGATCCGGCCGTAGTTCACCTTCCGCTGGGCGACGATCGGCACGCCGTACAGCGTCACCTTCTCGTACGCCATCACGGCCGCCTGGTCCTTCTCCCAGTGCGGTTCGCTGTACGTCCGCTTGAGCAGGTGCCCGGCCAGCGGCTCGACCCACTCCGGCTCGATCTTGGCGTTGACCCGGGCCCAGAGGCGGCTCGTCTCCACCAGTTCGGCCGACATCACGAACTTCGGCTGCTTCCTGAACAGCGCGGAGCCCGGGAAGATCGCGAACTTGGCGTTGCGGGCGCCCAGGTACTCGTTCTTGTTGCCGTCCTTCACGTCCTTCATCCCGATGTGGGAGAGGAGGCCGGCGAGGAGGGAGACATGGATGCGGTCGGCCGGGGCGTCGTCCTCGTTGAGGTGGATGCCCATCTGCTTGGCGACCGTGCGCAGCTGCGTGTAGATGTCCTGCCATTCGCGAATGCGCAGGAAATTGAGGTACTCCTGCTTGCACATCCGGCGGAAGGACGACGAGCCGCGCTCGCGCTGCTGCTCGCGGATGTACCGCCAGAGGTTCAGATAGGCGAGGAAGTCGCTGGTCTCGTCCTTGAAGCGGGCGTGCTGCTGGTCGGCCTGGGTCTGCTTGTCGGCCGGGCGCTCGCGCGGGTCCTGGATGGACAGCGCGGCGGCGATGACCATGACCTCGCGGACGCAGCCGTTCCTGTCGGCCTCCAGCACCATCCGGGCCAGGCGTGGGTCGACGGGCAGCTGGGCCAGCTTGCGGCCGGTGTCCGTGAGCCGCTTGCGGGGGTCCTTCTGGGCCGGGTCCAGCGCGCCCAGCTCCTGGAGCAGCTGCACGCCGTCGCGGATGTTGCGGTGGTCCGGCGGGTCGATGAAGGGGAACTTCTCGATGTCGCCGAGCCCGGCCGCGGTCATCTGGAGGATGACGGAGGCGAGGTTCGTCCGCAGGATCTCCGCGTCCGTGAACTCCGGGCGGGCGAGGAAGTCGTCCTCGGAGTACAGGCGGATGCAGATGCCGTCGGACGTACGGCCGCAGCGGCCCTTGCGCTGGTTGGCGCTGGCCTGGCTGACCGGCTCGATGGGCAGCCGCTGGACCTTGGTGCGGTGGCTGTACCGGCTGATCCGGGCGAAGCCGGGGTCGATGACGTACTTGATGCCCGGCACGGTCAGGGAGGTCTCGGCGACGTTGGTCGCCAGAACGATCCTGCGCCCGGTGTGCGGCTGGAAGACCCGGTGCTGTTCGGCGTGCGAGAGCCGGGCGTACAGCGGCAGGATCTCGGTGAACCTGTACTTCTTCTTCTCCAGCGCGTCCGCGGTGTCGCGGATCTCCCGCTCGCCGGAGAGGAAGACGAGGATGTCGCCCGGGCCCTCGGCCTGGAGTTCCTCCACCGCGTCGCAGATGGCGGTGATCTGGTCGCGGTCCGCGTCGTCCGAGTCCTCTTCGAGGAGCGGCCGGTAGCGCACCTCCACGGGGTACGTCCGCCCGCTGACCTCGATGATCGGGGCGTCGCCGAAGTGCCGGGAGAAGCGCTCCGGGTCGATGGTCGCCGAGGTGATGACGACCTTCAGGTCGGGCCGCTTCGGCAGCAGCTGGGCGAGGTAGCCCAGCAGGAAGTCGATGTTCAGGGACCGCTCGTGGGCCTCGTCGATGATGATCGTGTCGTAGGCGCGCAGCTCGCGGTCGGTCTGGATCTCGGCGAGCAGGATGCCGTCCGTCATCAGCTTGATGAAGGTGGCGTCCGGGTTCACCTGGTCGGTGAACCGCACCTTCCAGCCGACGGACTCGCCGAGCGGCGTCCTCAGCTCCTCCGCGACCCGCTCGGCGACGGTCCGGGCGGCGATCCTGCGGGGCTGGGTGTGCCCGATCATGCCGCGCACGCCCCGGCCCAGCTCCAGGCAGATCTTCGGGATCTGGGTGGTCTTCCCGGAACCGGTCTCACCGGCCACGATGACGACCTGGTGATCGCGGATGGCGGCCGCGATCTCGTCCTTCTTCTGGCTGACCGGGAGCTGCTCGGGGTAGGTGACGGCCGGCACGCGCGAGCGCCGCTCGGCCATCCGGGCCTCGGCCTTGCCGATCTCGCCGTCGATCTCGGCGAGGACGGCGGCACGGGCCTCCGGCTTACGGATCTTGCGTGCGCCCTCCAGCCGCCGCCCGAGCCGATGCGCGTCGCGCAGCGACAGCTCGGTCAGACGGGGTGCGAGGGTGCCGAGGGCGGGGGCGGGATGCGTAGACATACGCGGTCCAGGATCTCACCTGGGGCGAAAAACAAGCGAACGATTTGACCGGGGCGCGATGTCACAAGATGACCTAGCGTGGTCGACATGCCTGATTCCCCTCACGGAGACCACGGCCGCCCGCCGACCCTCGCGGAGCGCTGGGCGGCGTACAAGGCATCCCCCTTCCTCCCCGCCACGGTCCTGCTCCTGATCATCTCCGCCGCGGCCGGCTTCTTCGCCGGTTCCTACACGTACGCCATGGCGAACCCGACCCCGCACAGCATCCCCACGGCGGTGACCGGTGCCTACGACCAGCCTGCGGCCCGGCGGTTCGTCGACGGCATGGAGAAGGCGCTCGGCGCCTCCATGAAGCTCCAGCCGTACGGCACCAGGGAGGACGCGGTGCGGGCGGTGGACCAGCAGAAGGTCTTCGCGGTGGTCGACGCGCACGCCGACGGCCGGACGATCGCCCTCGACGTGTCCGGGGCGTCCGGGGCGACGGTGGCGCAGGTGCTGGGGGAGACGGCGCTGAAGGTCGGCAAGGCGACCGGCATCACCGTGGTGCTCCACGACCTGAAGCCGTTGCAGAAGGGCGACCCGAGAGGCCTGGCCATCTTCTACATCTCCCTGGCCGCCGTGATCATCGGCTTCGTCGGCGCCATCCAGCTCAGCGTGCACGCGTCGGCGCTGAACCCGCTGGAGCGGATCTGCTTCACCGTCGCCTACGCCCTGCTCGGCGGGTTCTCGATCGCAGCGGTGGTGGACTGGCTGCTGGCGGCACTGAGTCTGCCGTTCCTGGAGTCCTGGGCGATCCTCGCCTTCACCATGTTCACCTCGGGCATGGTGTTCACGATGTTCAACACCCTGGTGGGGCGCTGGGCGATGCTGCCGACGTGGGGGCTGATGGTGCTGCTGGGCAACCCGTCGTCCGGCGGGGCCGTCTCCTGGCCGCTGCTGCCGTCCGTGCTGGGGACGATCGGCCGCTGGCTCCCGCCCGGTGCCTCGGTGAACGCCCAGCACACGGCGGTCTACTTCCGTGGGCACCAGCACGCGTTCCCGTTCCTGGTGCTGGCGGGCTGGGCGGTCGTCTCCTGCGCGGTCTTCCTGATCTGGCGGCACCGCCATCCGGGCGGCAGACCGAGGCAGCCGGCCCACGCGGCCTAGGGGGCGCGCTGGCCCGGCGGTGCGGGTGCCGGCGGGGCCGGTGGGGCGGCCTCGGTGTGCCGGCGGGCCGGCCCGTCCCCGAGGGCGATCGACCTCGCGGTGTTGGAGACGGCCTTGATGCCCAGGTAGGCGGTGGTCGTGCCGCTGACGGCGGTGAACGCGGCGGTGAGGATGCCGACGATCACCGCTTTGTCCCCGTCGAGCTGCCACACGCCGAAGACGGCGACCGCGGCGATCGCCAGATTGCTGGTGACGACCGCGAGCAGCCCGTACCGGGCCCGGTCCTTCTCCAGCTCGGTGTCCTGGATGGCTCTGCCCTGGTCCCGGCCCATGTCTCCCCGCCCCCTGCGCACCACGCGCGATCAGCGCTGAACGTAGCGCCGACCGGGAGCGGTGCCAAGACCCGGGCCCGGCATGCGAAGAGCCCCTCTCCAGTGATCCTGGAGAGGGGCTCAAGCCCTGGTCAGGGCGGTTGTGGCTGGGGCCGGGGTCGAACCGGCGACCTTCCGCTTTTCAGGCGGACGCTCGTACCAACTGAGCTACCCAGCCACGGTGTTTCACGTGAAACACCAGCGGTCCTGACGGGATTTGAACCCGCGGCCTCCACCTTGACAGGGTGGCGAGCACTCCAAACTGCTCCACAGGACCAAGCTTGCGTGCAACAGTGTCGCACACGGTATTGCGTGCCCCCAACGGGATTCGAACCCGTGCTACCGCCTTGAAAGGGCGGCGTCCTAGGCCGCTAGACGATGAGGGCTATCGGCCCGCCTGGGCGCTTCTCAGCGCGTCGGGGACGTGAGAAGCATATGGGATGGCGAGGGGTATCGCCAAAACGGTTTACGGCGACGTGCTGGGACGGGTCGGGGAAGGGGAGTGCGAGCTGCCGGTGGCGCCCGGCCGGTTGTCGTCCGCCAGGTGGCGGCTGACCTCGGCCGTCGTCAGCCCCAGGCCGCCCAGCTTGATCGCGTCCCAGGCCTGGAGCCTGCGGCTGTCCCGGTCGAAGTAGAGGATCGAGGCCTCGATCGGCGCCGGGTACTCGCGTTCCACGGCCCGCAGCCCGCTGCCGCCGGTCGAGCCCTCCATGCGCAGCCGGGTGCCGTACGGCAGCAGCTCCGTGCCCTCGTGGTGAAGATGTCCGCAGAGCACCAGCGGCACCTCGCCGTCGGTCTCCCTGGCGGCGGACGGTTCGTGCGCGACCGCCACGTCCACGGGGGTGCCGGCCGTCCGCTGGTCGCGCAGGGCACTGGCCAGCCGGTCGCCCGCCAGCCGCTCGGACGCGTCACCGCCGGGCACCGCCGAGCGGTCGGGGGTGAACTGCGGATCGCCGATGCCCGCGAACCGCAGACCCCCCACCGTCTCCGCCCTGCCGTCGTCCAGGACGTGCACGTTCTTCATGCGCTCCAGGTAGCGCTGGGTCGTCCGCGAGTCATGGTTGCCGCGCACCCAGACGTACGGCACGCCCAGGTCCCGGATCGGGTCGAGGAAGCCGTTCTCCGCCGCCGTACCGTGATCCATCGTGTCGCCGGAGTCGACGATCACGTCCACCTTGTACTGCTCCACCAGCGAGCCGATGATCTTCCAGCTCGCCGGGTTCAGATGGATGTCCGACACGTGCAGGACGCGGATGGTGGAGGGGTCCGGCCGGTAGGCGGGGAGGGTGGAGGTGACGTCGTAGAGCTTCGTCACGTTCGTCACCAGCCGCGCCAACTCCTTCTGGTAGACGTCGAACTCCGTGACGATGCTGCGGGCGTTGCCGACCACGGACGGCGCCGAGCTGAGCAGTCCCGAGAAGCGCGGTTCCAGGACCGACTTCGGGTTCCAGGTGGCGTACGCCGACGCGCCCGAGGCCATCAGCAGGGCCAGGGCCAGCCCGCCGGCGGCCAGGGCCCGGCCCGGACGGCGGTACACGGCGAGGCCGAGGGCGGTGGCCCCGCAGACCACGGCGACGCAGGAGCGCACGGCCAGGTCCAGCGTGCCGTGCTCGACGTCCCGGGCCACCTCGTCCTGGAGGCCGGAGAGCCGCTCGGGGTGGTCGACCAGCGCCTGCGAGCGCAGCGGGTCCAGCTGGTCCACGTTCACGTCCAGGCGGACCGGCGCCACATGGCTGTCCAGACTGAGCGAGCCCAGCGGGGAGACGTTGATCTTCGTGCCGCCGCTGAGGGAGGGGCGCAGCGCCATCGTCGTGTCCATCGGGCCGACCGGGGCCCGGACGTTGCCGACGATCAGCAGGCCCAGCCAGGCGCCGACGAGGACGACCGTGGTGAGCCCGAGGGCGCGCAGCCACGGGTTGGGGCGGGCGGCGAGCTCCAGGGCGGGGAGCGAGCGGGGGCGGGCGGGGCGTGGGCGGTTCTGGGTCCGGTTCAGCATGGTGCTCAGGGCTGCGACGGGGACGCGGGCCATTGGTGCCGTATGCCCACGTCCCCTGGTGGATATGCGGCGGTGTTCCCGGACAATGACCGTGTGCTGGAGATGACACGCGAGGAGTTCGAGGAACTGGTCGCCGAGGCGCTCGACCGGATTCCGCCGGAGCTGACGCGGCTCATGGACAACGTGGCCGTGTTCGTGGAGGACGAGCCGCCCGCCGACGACCCCGAGCTGCTCGGACTGTACGAGGGCACCCCGCTCACCGAGCGGGGCGAGTGGTACGCCGGTGTCCTGCCGGACCGGATCACCATCTACCGCGGGCCCACGCTCAGGATGTGCGACAGCCGCGAGGACGTCGTCACGGAGACCGAGGTGACCGTGGTGCACGAGATCGCCCACCACTTCGGCATCGACGACGCCCGACTGCACGCCCTCGGCTACGGCTGAGCGCGGCGGCACGCACGGGCACGGAAGCGGCGGGGCGCCGATGGCCGTGCGGGCGGGCGCAATCCGTGGGGAGCGCGGGCGTCGATGCGTGCGGCGGCGTGTCCTCTTGTGGGCGGCGGGAGTTGGGGAGGTTGACTCCTTTCCTTGCCCCCGGAGGTGGCCGCCGTGCGCCCCTTGTACGTACCCGTCCGTCTCGCCGCCGCGGTACTGGCCGTCACCGCCGCCGCGGGCTGTGTGAACGTGGGCGACGACGCGGGCCGGGCCCGGCCCTCCCACTCGGCGGGGCAGCGCGGCGGTGAGGTGCCCGACGGCGGCCCGGTGGCCGGCGCGGGGGGCTACGTCGAGGAACGGGGCGGGGCCGGTGACGGCAAGCACGGGCACGGCGGCAAGGCGAAGCGGGGGAAGCCGGGCTCGGCGTCGGCCACCCCGTCC